>NZ_JBECOT010000011.1:0-103636 GCF_040104395.1 Pseudoalteromonas sp. BZA4 | reverse complement strand
TCATACAATAAGCCTCGTATTTCATTACTATTCGCTGTTCTGTCTCGCTCACATTTCTTGCGTAGTACATGCAGCGATTGAATATCTTGTTGGGTTTGGGTTTTTGTTCTAACAAAACGCATTTCTGGTCGCACAACACCTTCGGCTATGGCTAATGCATCATTAAAATCTGTTTTGTTACCTCTGACATAAGCCTTTACGTGTTGAGGCGCTATTTGTTTTACCCGATGCCCCAGTTTTTCGAGTTCTCTTGCCCAGTAATGTGCACTGGCACATGACTCGACTCCAACTAGGCAATCATCTAGTTGAGCAAAATAATTCAGTATTTCTTTTCTTCTCAGGATTTTTTTCTTAACAATTTTCCCTACTTGATTACAGCAAACCACATGACTCACATTCTTTGCTAAATCTAATCCAACTGTTGTAATATTCATCTCGGTCTCCTCGCTTTATTACTTGAATCGTTCAATTCCAAGTTTGGCACATTGCGATGCCGAAAGGGAGGAGACCATTTCATCGTTGAACTTTGTGGTATGAAAAACAAACAGCATGAAGATAAGATATAATTGAATTCGCCAGAAAACTTTACACCGAACCTACATGCCAAGATTAATGTTAACAGACGGGACATGGAGTGTTTTATCAAAAGTAATGTACTTAAGTGGTCGAATTTATAATAAGCCCGCCATAGAAAAACGCTCGAAGGCATACTGTATAAGATGCGCACAGGTATTCCATGGCGAGATTTACCTTCTGATTTTGGCCGTTGGAGTGCTATCTACAGACTGTTTAATTTATGGTCCAAAAAAGGGATTTTGAATGAACTGTTTCGCGCATTATCTCGTGATGCGGACATGGATTGGGTCTTCATTGATGGCAGTATTGTCAGGGCTCATCAACATAGTTGCGGTGCAAGAACTGCTGACAATGAATCAATTGGAAAGAGCCGAGGTGGAAATTCTACGAAAATTCATCTTGCAGTCGATAGCGGAGGGTTGCCTGTTTATTATGAATTATCCTGTGGAAATACGCATGATATCGTCCATGCAGAGTCACTCGTAGCTAATTGCCCAACAAGTAATATGGTTGTCGCAGATAAAGGCTACGACAGTGAAAAACTGAGAGCGTTTGTTCGTGATAATAACGCTACACCCGTTATTCCACGTAAGGGCAACAGTTTAGTAGGCAATGAAGATATTGACTGGTGCATGTACAAATATCGGCACTTGGTTGAGAATGCATTTGGCCGTATTAAGCAATATAGAGGGATAGCCACGCGGTATGAAAAGCTTGAACGAAATTATCATTCAATGCTCGCTTTAGCATTTACTATGATGTGGCTACCAATGTGGGCTGATTGATATATGTACTACAAAGATCAACAGCCCCTAATTATTTCCAGAAATTTCTTCCGTCGCCTCCTGACGCAGTTTCTGAGCATCCATTCCGTTTAGCCTTCCAATAGCTCTGTCTGGGGCACTTTGACGGTTTCCATCCACGTTTAGCGTACTTCCTGAGCCTGTGAGTCGTTCCAGATCCAGTGACGGTACTTCGGGTAGGTTGCCTGTTATTGACAAGATACCTATCCATTCATCCAGATTGACTTGGCTCCAATCTACCTGGTTTAACTGACTCGCAGTCAAACCTTCACAGTTTGGAGACTTCGCACTGCCCCAACCAAGGCCTAATTGCGGACGTACTTGTTCTTGAATGATCCGTGAAAGTGGCGAAGTAAAGCAGCAATATGACTGCCGTTTTTCAACACAGGCTCCTAAGAACTTAGACTTGCAGTAAGAGCCTACATAGTGGCAACTCTTCAATACCCGCTTGGCGTTCATTTCAAACTCACTCTGCTCACATTTCCAGATAAGCTGAATGAGGATCATGGTGACTGAATAAATCATGTATGCCGTCATAACCGTACTCAGAACCGCGCCCGCAGCGCCACCCAGCGCGAAGTTACCACCCGAAACGACACCATCGGCTCCAACTGCGCCACCAACGTTACTAAACAGTGCCGATTGTGCCCCCGAACCAAAGGTCGTACCTACCCATTCAGCCGTTTTGTTGGTCAACACCTGCATAAAGCCAGTCGCAGCTTGCTCCGCTCCCGCGCCGGCAGCCGTTGATGGCCCTGCTCCCATAAGAGAGTCCCATGCAGACACAAAAGGCTCCTTGACCGCACTCCAGGTACTCGTGATCGGTTCCCTGAGAGTATTCCAAGAACCATAGATTGCCGAAGACGGATTCATGGCCATGACTGCCGTATCAAGCTTGTTGACCGCCACAATCATTGTGATGTAATCCGATAACGACACGCCACTTGGCTTTTCACAGCAATCTACTATGCCGCCAACGGCTTTTTTACACTGGCCAGCATTACCTTTAAAGACAGTACACTCAACGTTATCTTGGCCATCAGCGCCCGTGCATGACATATCATTGGTCATAAACTGCGCCGCATTAAGCATCGCTGCGGCTTCTGCAAAGTTAGCCTGCTTGATTGACTCTGGCTCTAAACAATCTGTGCCCATGCAGCGAACTGGCCCCTCACAGTTGTATTGAGTTTCCATTCGTGCATTTTGCACTTCAACGCTTTGTCCGCAGTCATACACCAAACTTTGGATATAACAGAAGCCTTCATGACCAGCTCCGCCTTCAGTGCATTCGGTTCTGACATACTGGCAGGCCGGGTTTTGTTCTAGCGCGGCACACGTATTGGTGGTCGTGTTTTGTCCGTTATTGACGATGGTTTGCGTATTACCATTGGCATCTACCCAGCTATCTGAGCTGCCCATGTTGAACTCTGGATGAGCAGTCGAAGCATTGTAGGTCGCTCTTGCCCTCCAGCATGAGAGCCCCAGTCCATCAGAACTGCCGCGACTGGTTAAATGAGAAGGAGACGAAACAACAGCCGGATAAAGACTTCCAAGATTGGCCAACTCGCCACTACCAACCATTAATCCATCGATTCGTTTTGTACCCGTACCCAAACACTGCCACCGCACCGCAGTGAACTGATCCGTTTGCATCAAGCATTGCTCTATGCCCGGATCACTTGATTGATGAACAATGTCTTGCTCTAAGTACTTGCCAGAGAAGGTCAATGAAGCGCTCAGTTTCGCAGGAGCCAAGCACTTCTGAACTTCTCGGCTGCAAGTATCGAAATCGACTTCGTTCCAGCCGGACTCACATTTGGAACGAGTGACTTCCTGAGGTTCATGCCACGAAATAATCGACCCATTAACGACCTTGCACAATGAGCCAACCAAGGTTCCTTTTGGACAGGTCATTTCAGGGTACTTGATGGACGGTTTCGTCTCTGTGACCGCTTCTTTATTGCCCGTCAGTGAGAGTGTCGTTTTCCAACCATTTGCCTTTGACGGCGACTCGGTGATTTTTATCTCAGTATTTTGATTATCAAAAATCCTCAGCGTCGCGTTTCCAGTTTGCATAGTACTGCTGTGCTGTGGAACAAAACTGAGCGTTTCGGAGCTAAAGCAACCACGCTCAATGGACCAGCTTTGTTGATGGGTTTCAGCGGATACACGTCGCTCTAACTGACACTGAGTAAGCGCGCTGATCTTCTCGCACACCTGGTAATCCGGTACATGCTTGGTTTCAGTAAATGGCGTAATCGTCTGAGTAGGCTCACAGGCCTCAAAACTACTCGGCATAAGATTGGATACCACGCACTTTGGATCACTGGTTTGCAATCCACAGTCATAGGTATCGGTAAAACGCATGCATTCACCTTTATCATTGGTTTCGGCACATTCTGACGACATGAAGCCACAGGAAGGGTTCGCTTCAAGCACTTGGCAGGCCTGATTTTCAATCCCCTTATAGCTTTCATCATCCACACTGACTTCTACACGCCGACACAAAGGCGATATGCCAGCCACAGGGCTTGCGGCAAAATAGGATTCACAAACTGAAACACCATTGACCACCGTACATCCGTTGGTTGAAGACGGCTGATCCGTGCATTGAATGCTGTAGTCGGAAAACTTAGCCGGGATCTCCGCTGCTTGTTCGATACAGGATTGTGGCGACCAACGATCATTCATCACCACCTTGGTTGGATCAAAGCGCACCTTGATGCGTGCATACCCCTCACCACTACCCGTAACCGATACGCGAATTTTTACCGGCACTTCTAAACCTGGTTCTACCGCTTTTAGCCTGGCAGTGAGATCGGTATTTGGATTGCGCTCCCAACTGGTACTGAGCTCGCAGCGACCTGCCGTTTCTGGTGGAAAGTTATTGTTCGGTCCAGACCAGACTTTCTGATCGCCAAGCCACACTTGCATGTAGTCATCCCATTTGGCGTACTCAAGTACGGCTGAGGTAATCGCATCAGGGTTCACGACTTTGAGTGTGATGGCCTGTTCGAACACTTTACAACGGCCACTCCAGTAGTTGTCACCAATTCGTCCTATCCAAACTTCAAGACACCCCTCACCACAAGAGCGAAGGTTCATCGGTCCTGAAACATGTTCAATAATGCCTGCCGTGTAATCGTGAGTAATCGTGCAGCTGTTAACCGCTGTATTGAGCCTGTCACATTGCTGGTAGTTTGGGCTTCCTTCACCTTGAGACTCACAATCTGGGAAGCTTTGGGTTAATAGATTGGGGTCAGTTTGAACCGCATCAGTTAATGCCCAAAGCGGATCATTAACCATATCTGGCCGAGACCTGTCTTTGATTTGCTGTAGCGAGCGAAACGCCTCACCCGTAGCGCTACTTTCGGATGCCATGCTCTCTTGGCGCTGCGTCCCCAATTGATTCATGCTGGCATCAGAGCCATAAACGCCCGTTAAGACATCCAATGAGCCCTGATCCATATCAGGGAAAAGCTCTTGCAAGTTAATGGACTCATTACCACTGCCATTCGGCACCGACAATGTATTGCCATTGAGTGCGGGCATCGTCCAGTTTTGCAGCAATTGCTTACCTTCTTGTTGTCCGCTTAGGCCGGATTGGCGCTGCACATCAGCGGCCACACCATGTAAGGGCAAGCACGCCATAGTGATAGATAAAATACCCGCCAACAGTCGGGTAAAAAATGTTGGTTTCATAGTTAACCTCCCGAGTTACAGCAGTCTTGCCAGCGCCACAAAATGTAGAGCGCATCTTCACCGGCACCAGGGATCGTTCGCCACTCTCCCCATTTCATGGTGCTTTCACCAATGACATGCGCACTTTCAGTTTCCGGTACTGGGAAGAACATACTCATCTTGTATTGAGATTTCGGCAGCATGGGTTCGATAACAGGACGGCATAGCGCACTGTTCCCCATTGTTCGCCTTGCAAGACCACGCCTGTGTTGAGCCGCGATTGCACGCGCCGCTAAATGGCTAGTGTTTTCTGCTAATGAGCCAAAGGCTAAGGTGTGGCCAGATAAGGGATAGAGATGGCCCCAACTGCCAGCACACCAAAACAACTGGTCGATGGGTTTACCAAGCGTTGATGAGGCAGCGTCAGCGGTACAAGCAGATATAGCCAATGGATTAGCAACAGCAGCCGCTTCAGGCTGAGTAAAAAAGGCCAGTTCATCATTCAGCCATGTTGGGTCCAATTCCGACAAATACATCAAGTCAAAGTCCATGTAACCATCGGCATTGCAATTGCCATCCATGAACAAATCGAGTATGACCAAAAGCGGAAAGGCGTAATAATGGTAATGGTAGAAAGCGAGATCGCCGGTATCGTATTCACCTTCACCATGACCACCTTGCAGTCGTCTATCACCTAACGGTAAACGGATCCCTCCCAGGGAAGGCGAACAACCCGGCGTTCTGACCAATTCAATCAGACGCGCTGGCTCCCACATGCTGGTAACAATACCTGGCCTTGGCACGCCTAAGTTGTCTTCACACAAGCAAAATGACTTGTTTGATGCGCCGCTTGGGACATTGCCAGAGCCAAGAGGAAGCCCTGCAACCCGGATAGGAAAAATGCATGACCAGCAAACATCCGTCAGCAACTTGCCCGACAATAAACCCGCGTCTGGGCAGGTCAGTTCGGCTTTTGCAGGAATAGATGCGCCCAGGACAAGCATGACAACGAGAGTCCGCATCAGACGATACGTGTTATTGAGCTTTTGCATGAACAAGCTCCTTTGCTGGAATTTCTTCTATTTCAAACGCGAGCCCCTTTGCTTGAACAAACGATGGGGTGACTTGCAAATCAAAGCGCTGCTTTAGCGAGGCATTGAGAAGGTAAACCGGACTGTCCAATGTCTTTTCGAGCGCATTGAGGCTATTCCAACCTTGAGCACGGTCGAGCTGCGTGGTGATAAACGTAATGCGGCGTAGTGTCCTATCTTGGCCCTCAAGCCAATGCGCAACTGCGTTTACTTCCTCAGCGTTCGACGCATTAAACACCACGAGCTGCTGAGTAAATGGTAAGGCTTTTAGCGGGTTAATACGCGTTCCTGCTGGGATCAATGTTCGGCCATTGGCATCCAATAGTGGCCGCTGCATGACGATGGTTGGATCAACCATTCTTATCCGATACTGCGTGGCTTTGGGTAAGTTAGTAAATGTTTGGCGAGACCAGAAACGCTCAATGGCTTTTTTCTTTAACGCGCCGAGGTCAAGCGACTGTAAACGCTGCATCGCCACTTTCATCAAATCCGGTTCTAAAATCGAATGAATCGGACCGCGTTGACCCAATGAACCGCTATTGCCAGTTTCAATTTGGCGCTGCAACCAGTCCTTGCTGTAAACCCCTAGTGCACTTGCAGTCACCTTGTCATCCTCTATGCGGAAAATGGCAGGCACGCTAGTCACCCGCCAGTGCACAAAGGCTTTCGGATCGATTCGCACCTGAGGAACAGGATCAAGCCCTGTCATCAGTGTATGCCAATCACGGATAGCCGCCCCCAAGGTCTTTCCTTCAGGAATTCCCCGAAACAACACAATAGCGCCGGTAGTACTGGCCTCTTTAAATAGCTGCTTCAGTGACGAATCCCCCAGTGAGGACGACGCAAATATCACCCATTCATCGCTGTGTTTGAGCGACGCAGATTGTTCAACCGGTGCAAAAGGCTCAATAAATTCAGATGAGCCATCCACAGCACTTTGTAAAATGCTGCGGCTCATTTCGACGATCTTTTTGTCTTCGTCAGACAACAGAAAAGGCTCTTCTGCCCAGGACACTTGAACCCAAGACAATGGAGCAACCAACAAAAATAAGAGGCATAGTCTTCTCATCATCTACCTCCTACCAAAGCGGCCAAGCGCGACCGACAATCTGCTCGCGCTTAACGGCATTCCAATAGCGGGAGTCGAAACTCGTAGCAGCCTCGCCCGAAAACCAATATTCGTTTTCTTGCAGCGTCAATGAGCGGCTAAATTGTGATTCCGCGACACCAAGACGCTGGGCTAATGCCATGCCGGTAGAGACTTGAGCACCATTCACCAGCACATGCTCAGGCGTCACATTGACTTCATCCCCAGGCATCCCTGTTAGGCGTTTCAGCATCCGAGTACCGTCGTTATATAACGGAGCGAGTCCTTTTGAGTGGAAGGCATACAAACCATCCTTAACGGGCTCTTTATTCCATAGGTCAATCAGATACACCGTGGTATCAGGCAGGCAGCGCTCTTGCTGGGTATCAATACCTATTCGGTAGCGCATCATGGCGTAGGTGCCTACCATGGCCATGATTAACGCAAGAATGGTCAACCGAATGAGATATGGCCGCCAAGGCATTCTTTTACGGAGTATCTGCATGAGACACCTCCTTTGAGCCTACTGGCACAAATACAGAATCATCAGCACCCACCACCGCTTGGGCATCCAGCACAATAAAACCGGCTGCTTTTAGCTTTTCAATTTGCTGATTGGTCTGAAGCAACCTGGATTCGATGTCTTGTTCGCTGGCATTAGGACCCAGTGACAACACCGCCTCCCCAAAATCCACGACTGCAATGGGCGTACTTAACGCCAACTGGCTGTGGATGGGTTCGAGTGTTTTCATTAAGAGCCAGCTGGTCATTAAACCGCTACCAGCAATAGACAAAGTAATAGAAGCCATAAATGGCCAAAGCGTGGACTTATTCATAGCCTCGCTCCTTCAACAACTGAGAGATGGCATCAGCAACAGAAAGGCCTTTGCGCGTTAACTGCTTAATCGCGTTTACATCTTCTGCACGGGACGAGTACAACAGCTTGTGAAACGGATCGACGATAAGGCGGCCAATCCCGGTGCCCATTTCGGTAATAAAGAAAATTTCGGAATAGACACCCGTGACGGTATGAACGGTTTTCAGGTATTCGTAGCCGCCTTCACCTAGTGGCAAGCGACCTTCTTTTTTGAGTGCGTTGATGGTTTCAGCTTTTTGGCCAAGCAGGTACATATTGGCCGAGTTTTCAGCGATGGCTTTACCTGTTGGGCTGTCATACAAATCGTTGACCGACTGCGTTACCGTTACAGCACTGCCGCCATATTTTCGAAATCGACGGTAACCCGTCTCGATGAACTTACCGACATCACCTTGAGTCAGCAGATCCCAAGCTTCGTCAATGAACACAATCTTGCGACGATCCCGCTCACCTAAGTACATCTCTTGTTGGATTTGGTAGATAAGCTGAAGCAACACCACTTGTTGCAGGTGCTTGCGCCCCTTGAGCTCTTCTAACTCCAAAACGGTGAAACGGTTTTTGAAGCGAATATTGTTGTGGCCATTAAAGAAGCGGCCATATTCGCCCTGTGTCGTAAACGGATAGAGCTGCTCACCCACGTCCTGCACACGTCGGTCTTCATGATTTTTTAAAGCCTCTGCCACATCATCAACCAACATGGCACGACCTTTTTTCTCCCAAAGTTCACGGGTCTGACGCTTTAGGTTGGCCATCTGAAAATCGGTTAATGACTGCGTAGGTGCGGCCATTGCGGCCAATAACCCAACTAGTACATCCGCTTCTTCGTCATAGTCCTCAACGATTTCAAACGGATTTAAGCAAATGCCACTGTTCCGCCCGAACTGTAAGAACTCTCCGTCATAAACTTCACACAGCTTTTCATAGGAGCGGCCAACATCAATCACCCAGCATTGCCCGCCTTCTGATAAGTAGGAGGAGATGATTTCGTTCACCAGGAAAGACTTGCCCGACCCCGATTGCGCCGCTATGCAACAGTTGTAATTACTGCCCGAGTCATAAAGGGACACACTCATGATCTGGCCATTACGGGAAACAAAGTTAATCACTGGCGTGCCTGTACCTTTCCAATCCGCAAACAAAGGCAACAGAGGGATCACATGCCGTGTCGCCATAGTCTTGAATCGAAACAAGTCGTTCATCGCCTGGCGGTCGGCACCAAATGGCAGGGCATTCAGAAAAATGGGCAAACAGAAGTACTTGTCTTCCATCAGCTCAAATCCGAGTTCTTTGAAATAAGTTCGAGCATTTGAAACAGAGCTGATGGACGCTTCTTCAGTTGGTGAAAACAGCGTCAAAGTCATATTTGCCCGAATAGGACGATCACCTTCTTGCAAGGCTTCAAAAAGAACATCAAATCCCTTTTTCTTGGCTGCAAGCACCGGCACAAACTTGAGCATCGGGCCATAGGCCTGATTGACCGCCCATTGACGCTTCGTCTCTAAACGAGATCGCATCGCCTCAGCTGAAGGAAAGTGAATGGTGACATTCAGCAAAAAGCTTCCGCGTAAACCGCGACTGCCCGTCATCATATCGCCCGCAAAACTTGCGGCATGACCAAACCAGATCCGCTCAGGCAAGCGCTTAAACGATAAGGTTTTAACTCGGTAATCACCCAGCATCAGACCTTGGCTATCCACCTTGATAGCTCGGTCATAATCCAACACTTGCTCTCGAAGTGGTTTATCTGCCTCACTGCGGATTGGTGATGGATTGCGCCAGGAAGCATCTTTTCCCCAGTTAAGCTGCGCACTTAATGCCGCGAGCCAATTTCTGTCAGTCATCTCAGTGACACGAAAACCAACCGTTGCCAGCGCTTGCGAGAAAGAAGCTCGAAGCGCGGATGCTCGACTCAACTCACGCTCCGTCGGTATAGGACTTTCCAAAGGCAATTTGCAGGTGACGATCAGTTGAAAGTTGCGTACCTGAGTCTGGGTCGATTCTTCTATCGGTTGAACCGTGCCGCCATCGAGGAAATCCGCACGTTTGCGTATCGACGCCCTGAGCAATGGATCGGATTGACGATGCCGCAAGCCCATCATGCGCTGAAGGTCGGTTTGAATATCAGGCGAGGCGTACAGGCCAAATTGCAGCAAAGTGTCTTTTGGCCAGTCGTTGTTAAGTAGAACATTAACCCTGTCTGCAACAGACTCATCACCACCCGGCAATGGGTCACATAGAAAACCAAAGCCAACACTCTGGTCTTCCATGAAAAACAGTTGCTCATCGTCGGAATAGGCCAATATTGGCAACAGCTCTGAAGCGCGTTGCCCTGAATATAGAGAGGCTTTCATTAACGCCCCTCCAACCAAGCAGAAAGATCATAAGGACGACCTCGGCTGATGCGACCATCATTGGCGACAATGAAAGGCACACCTTGAATGCCCAGGATTTGAGCCGTCACCAAAGTACGCTGCATTGGCTCCAAGTTGCAGGCATCATCCTGTTCTAGGTTACCAATCCGGCCATTGAGCAATGCATCGGTGGCCGCTTTCTTATCACGCGCACAGCCAAGTTGGCGAACCTGACGCTCTGAATCTGGACCAAGCACTGGCACAGGGAGTATTTGGAAGGTGTATTCTTTGGTTAGCGGTAAAGCTTGTTTCAAAAGCTCATGGCAGTGCGGGCATCGTGGGTCAACAAAGACCACCACTTTCTTTTTGCCTTCGCCCAGCGTCAGTGGGTTCAAATCATCCATTTTTAAACCAAGACGACCTAAGTCCAACGTGTTACCCGCATCACGAATTGCTTCAAGGCTGGTAAGCGGCTTTTTCGACCAGGCATCATAGAGCGTGCCATCAATGACGAACCGGCCACTGTCTGACATGAAAACAATACGGCCATTGCTTTCGACCGCTTTCATACCCGTGACAGGTAAAGAAACCATGCCGTCAATTTTGCCAACGGGCGACACTTCAGACACAGGTTCAGCTTGAACCAATGGAGACAGCGCAAGCGCCAGAATAATTGGAGATAGTTTTCGCATGAGGAGTCCTCGTTAATGTAAATCGAGGCTCCAGTCTATGCAGTTGTCCTATGTGGACTCGGTTAGATAGATTGAAGAATTGGATGCCTTGCTAGGGTGCCACGTGTTGTTACGCACTATTAGTAGAGGTATAGCTCTCATTCTGGCAGCCTTACAGGCTTCCCCTAATTTATCTAGTTTATCTAAATCCTCTTTTTCACACTCTGGGTGTTAAATTTCATCACCGCGTAAACTAACCAAGCCCTTTCCTCCCAGAAGTCAAGTTTACAAGTTTGACATTTTTTAGTGTCGTTATTGTATACTTGCACTCCGCAAGGATTAAGTCTACACTTATGACATGTTTAAGTGTCATCCTTGATAACTAGAGGCGTATTGTGAAAAAGGCTGAGGCAATTAAAAAGCTCTTAGAATACGACAAGCGTGGTCGCTGTGTTTTTACTAATTCAGATCTGGCGAAAATCTTTCATCAAGATAATGAACGAGCATTGCGTGCAGGAATTAAACGTTTGCAAGACGATGGCTTACTCACCCGTATCATTAATGGTGTGTACTTATACAATTTAGCGCAGTCGAAAGGCAGCGATACGTTGGAGCAAATTGCTAAAACCATTCGGCGTGGAGAATATAACTACATTAGCCTAGAGTCTGCACTTTCTGATTTTGGAGTTATTTCGCAAATTCCAGTAGATCGCTTAACTGTTATGACAACGGGACGTTCCGGTGAATTCAAAACACCTTTGGGTACAATTGAATTTACGCATACGAAACGAGATCCAATGGATATTTTAGAAAATACCAGTTTAGTCGGCAGACCGCTTAGGTTAGCAACGAAACAAACTGCATACAGAGACTTAAAACGAGTTGGCCGAAATACACATTTAGTAAGCAAGGATGGGCTATATGAAAATTGATCAAGAAAATTTCGCGCAATTGGTAAATAAAGCAATGCAAGTTGAAAATGTATCTCATATGCGTTCAGTGATAGAGAAAGAGCTCTTACACTACGATATTTTATTTGCGCTAGAGAAAGGTGGACTTCTAGACAAACTAACTTTTCAAGGTGGCACTTCATTGCGCCTTTGTTATGGCGGCAATCGTTTCAGCGAAGATCTGGATTTTGCTGGCGGGAAGGATTTCAGCTCAGCAATGTTGGCAGACATGAAATATTGTATAGAAAAGTACATTGGCGAACGATACGGGCTTGAAGTGACAGTAAAAGAACCAAAGGATCTAAAGCAAGATCCTAAATATTCTGAATTGAGCATTGATAAGTGGCAAATAGCGGTAGTGACTTCTCCTGAGAGAAAAGATCTGCCAAAACAAAAAATCAAAGTAGAAGTGGCAAACATTCCAGCCTATACAAGAGAGCCGCAACCTCTTCAAATAAACTACGATTTTTTGCCTGATGGATACAGTGATACGCTAATTCTGACAGAAAGCTTGGATGAGGTCATGGCGGATAAAATCATTTCTTTACCTGCCACTACAAGGTATGTCCGCCACCGAGATATATGGGATTTAGCTTGGTTACAGCAACAAGGCGCGACACTCAATATGGACTTAGTTAAAAACAAAGTGTCAGATTATAAACTTGAGCACTTCAACAAAATGTTGGAAAACTTTCTCGAACGACTTCCTGATATTGTGTCTAGTGAAGCGTTCATTGCAGAAATGAAACGTTTCTTACCAACAGATGTATTTGATAGAACCCTAGCTCAGGATAAGTTTCAAGTTTACCTGCAAAATACTTTGGCGAAACTATTTAAAACTGTGAGTAACGAGTTACTAGGCAACGTTACAAATAATGAATTTAGAATGTAAAAATTGGGTCCACAAAGCAGTGACTTTGTAGACCCAAACCTTTTAAAGGTCTCTATAGAGTTTATCAGGTGCCCAGTAAGACGGCGCTGATTGCTGGAACTGTTGTGCCAACGACTTCTTGAGTGCTGGCAACAACAGGTAAAGTTGCAGACATGACACTTTCAACGACTGTTGGCGTATTGTAGAGACCCATACCGCCTCCAATGCCCAAGGCAAAAGCCATCAAGCTTTGGCGAGCGATACCGCCCACAATACCCACCAGAACCATGGCTCCCGCTACGATCCGTCCCAAAGTACCTTGGGTCCAATCTTTTAGGGTATCCCACACATCGGTGAAAGCATCACCACCGGTGCCCGCAAATGAGGGCTCCGAAATCATTAACGCCATTAAACCAAGCGCACCAATGGTCATTAGGCGCTGAGTTTGAATGGTGCGAACTGCATTTGTCATTCGTTAGTTTCTCCGTAGATACTCAAGTTATCGCGCTTACCAGCAGCTCCCGCTGACGCTGAATCGCTTTGAGTCTGAAGTGGACGTAGCACTGGCGAAACTGTTCGAGGTGCTGACACCCCAATATCCCACCGGCGCGGTTCAATTTCGGTAAACACGTAGCTGGATAAATTCAGATCTCCACGGTCATCCTCCCAAGGCGCAATCCAAATCCGCATTACCCTTGAAGGAATGCGAATAGGTGCAGATTGCTGCGTCTCGGGTAATGCTGGATGGCTCAGCAGTCCTGTCTCTAAATCAGATTGTGAATACCCAGAGGGAGAACCAATTCGAGTCGCCACAGCATCAATCGTCTTGGGTGCAGCTCCATTACTGGTAAGCTCATAGACTTCATGAGCGGATAAACAGCGCACACCGTCAGGCATACCTGGGCATCCATATTCACTACTCCCAAGACCCAATGAACTACAGCCAGACAATAAGGTTGAGCAGACTGCCAATAAAAGTAATCCAGCTTTAGACCACTGTTTTGACTGGTGCTTTGGGTTGTTCTGCATTGATGTCGTCATGATTCACTCTCCTCTGGATACACATCTTATTGTCTGAAACGGACTTCGATCGGTTAGCAACATGCAGGATTTTTTCATCTTCTTGCACCTCCCCCTTGCGAAGTGGCCAACGATAACGAGGCCCCACGAGTGACTATGACTTCAATCTTCCTTGCAGCGTCTACCTCTATGACTGGGAACATATTTTCAGCCATGTCCAAATAGAACTTGGCCACGCGATCCAATGCTTTACCTGTGCCTTTAATCGCAGCGCCTTGCAATGCTTCTTGGCTCATGACTTGCTGGTACAGCTGAGTATCACCGGCATTACCCGTCTGAATCGTCGGAACAGGATTTACATCAAATGCGCCAGCCAAGCCCTGAAGGAATCCAGCCATCATTGATTTGGCCACCAGCTGGCCTTGTTTCGACACTAATCGGCCACGAATACCGGCTTTGCCGTCTTCACCCACGGCATAAGAATCCAGTCGCGTTTCAATGACGCCACCATCTTCTCTCACACATGAAATGGTCTCGCCTCGCAAATAGGCACGCTCAGAGCTCAAATCACCGTAACCTGCGGCGATCAAGAAACACTCTTTGATATCCGCTCTAAATCGGTTGGGTAAAATGGCTTCCTTTTGAATCCTCAGCAATGCAGGAAAAGGTTCACGTCTTGCAGACTCGTGAGTAGGTGCATCCAAACCTGTGATCAAAGTACCTGAGATGATGCTGCCCGCCGGTAAATACAAAGGCGGCGCTTCTTGCACAACAACGTCTGGCTCGACAACCACTTCAGGCTCAATCATACGAATCGTGATTGGCGGCAATGGAACATCTCGTGCTCGTGAACCTTGGCCACTGGCTGGCTGCTGATAGAGCGGATCAGGCAGCGGCGCATTGGCAAAATAGTCGTCTGGGTTAGACGGCAGAGGCTTTTCGTCTTTGGGTAATTCCATGGCAGATAAAGGCACTTCAAAACGGCTATTTGTGCCTTCAACTGCTGCATCACCTCCTGCGCGAACATCATCAAGTTCCGCTCTAAGGCGAGCCAACTCCGCATTGACCTCACTTGGTATAGAAGGCGAACCTGAGCTTAGCCGTCCTGAATCGACGTCACGACGCAAGCGCTCAACTTCACGACGTAACTGTTCATTGCGCTCACTGAGTAGTTTTACGTTCGCAGCCAAACTATCGACCCCAACATCACGAGTATTGGTATCCGTAAGAATGTGCCGGATCGTTTCCTGTCTGTTCCGACTACTTGAGCCATCGTCAGGATTAGGTGAAAACACCATCACCATAAGAATGAGACCACCAGCAATACCAGCAACCGATAGGCCACGCTTCATGTTCGGGCTCATTTGTTCCCATAGTGCTTTCATCGTTATTCACCTCCCACAAGAAGCGAAGGTCGCTGACTTTCCACCGCTTCTTCACGATGATTGCGAACAACCACATACAACTCAGTCTTTTCACCCGGCAACAAGATATTGCGAGGCCAGTAGGCGCTTGCCACTATATCTGGTGCATGACAGGCTATTTCACTGGCTTCTATCTGCTCATCGGCAAAGCTTTAAACCAGACCTACGTAGACGGTGAAGTAATGTCCCGTCACAATTTGCCCCTGCTTAAAACCAAACTTTAAACCTGGCTGAAAACATTTCGGGCTTGTGTCAGTTTGGCCAGCTAAACGGATGTCATAGCCTTGTGGCAACTCATTTAGTGCAAGGCGTCTGAGTAAATCACGTAAGCTATCGACGTATGGCTGAGCCGTTTCCCAAGTGGCGGCTTTTCGGTTAACGACGCCCTTAATAGGCCACTGCTGACCATCAATAGCTAAGGTGATTTCACGCGGTGGAATACGACGAGGTACTAATGTGACAGATAATGCGGGCGCTTCCTGACCAGGCGGAGTGATGTAAAGTGAAACCGGTGATTCTTTGTCCGTGGCCACATATACAACATTCCCCTTGATTTGCGTCTGAGCATCACTGGTTGTTCTCACCTGAGGCGATTCAAACGGCGTCACAATCCGATTCAGATGGCCAAGTGCCACAGGGATCAGTTCATTGACTCCCGGTGTCATCAGTAGCGTTGTTGGCGCATCCGTTGAAACCGTATTGCTTTGAACCGGTGGATTTGCAGTAGCAGACTGCTTCATCACACTGGCTGGCACAATTGGCAATTCCACGTCTGCATACGACGCTTGAGATAACAGGACGCCACTCAAGCTGGTTGCAATTAAGCTTGGTGTCATCCATCGACTAATTTTGGTTCGCATCATTCACCCTCCGGTTTTGCTCTTGGGTCAACTTTTCACGAACGCGCTTCGTTCTAGCTTGCCCCTCGTACGTATCCATCCAACTGAGCTTTGGACGGTATTGCTCAATATCGATGTCAAACTCATAGGTGCGAGTTTGGCGTTGCTCATCGCCAGATGGTCCAGAGACCAAGGAATAACCGGTCACAAAGACATGGCCGGTTTCATACTCGTATTCCACTTGTCTGGGTTGGAATTTGAGCGTGACTCGGTCTTCACGGATTTGTCTTGCCTGAATCTCCAGTGCATCGACCACTTGCTGGTACACCGCTGGAGAAAGTAGCGGCTCAATGGCAACCCGGATAAAAGACACATTACCCGGCGTCACGTTGCCCATAAGCTCAGCCAGGTATAGCCCCCAGGATTCCAGGTAATGTTGAGTAGCTTGGTTTCGTGACACTTCAGCCGTTTCAGATAAGGTTGGCGGTTGAATAGCTACCACGGTATTGCGAGAAAATGCCGCTACCGCAAGCAGCAAATTAGATAGCACCAGCACCGCAATCAGGAACCGTTGCCATCGGTTCTCTAATTGCGTGCCTTGCCATGATTTTAAAAACACGTCGAACTTCACGGCAGATAGCTCCTGATAAATGGGTTAGGGATCGTCTTGGCTTTGGTTGGCAACAGTCCGACCCAGTAAATGGCGTGAAGAATAAAACCATCTGGGCGACCATCACGAAAACGCCGATAGAGCTTGGTTGTCACCAACCCCAACAGGCATAAAACCAAGGCATTACCGGTAAAAATG
This sequence comes from Pseudoalteromonas sp. BZA4, assembly GCF_040104395.1. NCBI lineage: Bacteria > Pseudomonadati > Pseudomonadota > Gammaproteobacteria > Alteromonadales > Pseudoalteromonadaceae > Pseudoalteromonas > Pseudoalteromonas sp. BZA4. The sequence goes on along the minus strand of NZ_JBECOT010000011.1, from coordinate 86,587 downwards.
CCGATCACTAGCCCCAACAGAATGGGAGCCATCTCATCGGCACTCCAAAGCAGGAAGTGCGGCGGGTCGTCGATATAGGATGGAATATTTACAGGTTCCATAGTCACTCCTCGTTGTTTAATTTGAGAAGTGAAGAATGCCTTGGGATTGGCAGCTTCAGTGGTCAGCTAGATGCCGAATTCTTGAAGGTTTTGAGGTGGCTTAGTGATTCTGTACTTACAATCAGATTGATATCGCAACCTTAAGGGTTACAATTAGCTCATGGTAATTCGCACGTTACATTCAGATTCAATGGACGAGATGCAGAAATTGTTAACTACGAGTTTTATAACCAATGACTATGCATAACCCTGCTCACCCTAGTGAGATATTAAAAGAGATGGTCATCGAGCCGTTGGAGTTGACGATTACCGATGTTGCAGAACACTTGAATGTAAGCCGTAAAACCCTATCCGAGGTATTGAACGGACGAGGTGCAATAACTTCGGAAATGGCTGTACGCTTGGAGCTGGCTTTTGCTAAACCCTCTGCTGACCACTGGTTGCGCCTGCAAAATGCTTATGATTTATCAGCTCTCAGAAATCAAAAGACAACGCTGCAAGTCCAATCTTATGAACTAGCGTAGGGATAAAATTGATGTCTCTAAAAACATTGAAAGAAAAAGCACTCAAAAGCCCTAGTGTTGCAAGAGAATTTCATAAACTAAGTCGCGAATTTGCTCTAATCGAACGGAAACTTACACGTAAAATCGCTCGAACACACAAACCTTAAGCTAGTTGAAAACTGTCGCTAGTTCTATTGGCGTATTCTCTCAATGTTCGTATTTTTAACTCAAGTGTGCGAGCTTATAACGTGTGCTCCTCCCTCCCGCTTCACTTTTTACCAAGCAACCAATCTCGACCAACACCGCTAAATGACGAGAAGCGGTTGGCTTACTCACTTTTGCCACTTTATGGTATTGCGACGTATTAATGCCTTGGTCAAAATCTCCACCAAGCATTCGATTGAGCACTTTTACTTGCTCTGAGGACAGTCGCGTTTGATCGACATTTCGCCAGAAGTTTGTTTTAAAAACCGTTTGATCGATTTCTTCGAGCACATTGGTGAAGGTTTCACCTAAGGTGTTTAAAAACCACATAAGCCAAGCGGTAATATCAAGTTCACCTTTCTGGGATTGCTCTAATATTTCGTAGTAGCTTTTACGGTTGGCTAGAATCGCCACTGACATTGCATAGAATCGGACAGATTGGCGCTCAGCCTGGGCCAGCGCCAAATCAGTGAGTAAGCGGGTGATCCTGCCATTGCCGTCATCCAAAGGATGGAGCGTCACAAACCAGAGATGTGTTATCGCAGCTCTAAGTAATGGATCTAAAGTTGGGTCCTCACGAGAGTCATTAAACCAGCGAATAAACACGTCTAGTTCGGACTCAAGTACATCTCGGCTCGGCGCTTCAAAATGCACCGTGGGTTTATCAATCCTACCTGATACAACCTGCATAGGCTCTTCGCCGCGTAACTGCCCTCCTATAACAGGGTTGAACAAGGTGTAGCCCTCAGGAAACAGTCGTTTATGCCATTGTAATATTCTCTCAAGTGAGAGCGGCGAGTCTAAATTCTCCACCGCATCTAACATTATTTCTGCAAGGCCATCAGTGCGTTCAGTGGTTGGAAATGGTTTTTCTTCAGAAAGACCAAGTTTATTAGCCAACGACGAGCGAACAGAAAAAGCGTTGAGCTTCTCACCTTCAATGGCACTCGAATGAGTAATGTTCGCCAATAGCGTGTCTAACATACTTTGCTTTTGGTCTTTAGGTTGGCTCGACATCTTGCCCACCAACACCCCTTGGTGAAAGCGAATGTCTCGTAACTTGGGGTCAATAACCTTTTCATCCCAGATAAAGTTTGGCCAGTCAGCTTGTTGCCAGATCCACATCTTGTCACCTTTTGATTTAAATAACAGCACATTCAAATCATAGCACGATTCGAATAAAACCAACAATCACATCCAATAATGATGCGAATAATGCAGGTATTCATATCATCTTTCGATGTTATCACCTGTCTTGGCAGTCATTAACACTGGCCTCATATCTTCTTCTGCAAGTGACTTAACGCCAATCCCGCCATTAATGCCAAGCCGATGATCAGCGACGGTAACACCACCGGTGGAATAGCCAGCGGGGCGAACAATCCCATAAACAGCAAAATGACGCCTGAGCCCAGGATAATCATGCTGTAGCGGTGAATGATAGGGCTCGAAAAATCAAAGGTTGTCTTCTTAATTTTCCAGGTCATCAAGCCGTCCCACAGCGCCGGTAACATGAGAATAAGCGCAAAGGGCAACCAGACCATCAGCAAAGCAAATCGAGTGAACACCTGGTACAACACATCAAAAAATGCCTGAATACGGTCTTCTACCCAGACAAACCAAAAGCCTCCCATGTTCTCCATCCCTTTAGAACGAAGTCGCTGTTCTTCAGTGGGGATTAGAAAATCTCGCACAGATTTCTCCATCTGCGTATCCACAATCCATGACTGATACCAGCGATGGCTAGTTTGACCAATCCAATAGCTTGTTTGTGCGCCCAATTGATTTTGGATCATCTGCTTCTCTTTACTAATAACCCGGCCAGTCCAATCACCGGGCACTAACACGCCAATGGCAATAATCTCTAGCATCAGTGCCAGACACAGCAGCCAAACCGACTTATGCTTGCTCATGCCAAACATCCTCTTCTACTCGCGCCAGCATGGCTGCAACGGTTGGCGTCATAATCCGGGCTTTAATCACTTGTTGAAGCCGCTTTGTCGTCGTATGACCACTTTCATAACGCACATCGATGCGTCCTTCAGCTAAATACGCCATCCGATTCGGACGATTACGCATCCAGGTGTGGAAATAGACACCATCCACAGCGGCCCACTCGAAATGGTCAGGATCACGCAGGCGAATCCCCGTTAAAGCACTGGCGGCAGTCCAAGTCAGTGCCTCAATGAAATGCCACAGGCGCACACTGTCATCATCACAACTGACTTCTTCATAACTGCCCAAGCCATTACACAGACACAAATCAAAGATGGAATGGCCATCTAACGTGAGCGCATCCGTTAAATAGTCCGCCAAACAGTGCACTGAAGCCAAAGCGTGAGGCCAATCGGTTTCAAGCAGTCTTAAAGCTTCCTTGAACTGAGGGTTATGTTGCTGCCACTGAGCGAGCATTTCTTTACTGGTAAGTGTTGTCATTTTCAGACAGACAGAATGATGCATACAGACTCCTTATGCTGCCTGTGTAGAGCTGGTTAAAATAGGAATGCGACCTTTAATCACACGGCCACCTGAAAGCTTGGCGATGTACTCCAGGTTGGGAAGCTGGCCTAATAACTGCGGTGGAAACATATCGCCTTCTTCCTCCATCAAGCGCTCGCCATGATTGCCGGTAAATAACGCGGGGCTGTCCGAGTTTGACGACATACCTTGAGTTTGCATGATGTACTGGAACCGAGTCTTAGGCAGATTGTCGGTAATGTACTGCTGCGTTTCGGCATCCATCACCCGAAGGGCTATCAGGTTGTTGATGTTACCTAACACCTGGCGAGCCTTAGCTTCGCTGCCTGTACGAGCGGCAAAGTCAGCAAAGGTCTGAGTAGCAATCACACAACGCATTTTTGCGCCACGGCCTTTGTTGAGCAGTTGAATGAAGGGATCGTTGACGACTTCAGCCGCCTCATCGATGAAGATATTTACGGGACGATTATCAACACCATAGTTATAGCGGTCACCGGCCACGGCGGTGAGATCCGATAAAAGCAACGAACCGATGGCGCTGCCAACCATGGCGTCAGTTAATGAATCCAAGCCGATATACGCCACTTGGGCATTGTTGATAATACGGCCAGAATCCGTAATTAACCGACTGTCATCCACATCGTTTGCAATCGGTGATAACAGTGGGCCCAATTCACTTGATGTGAGCATATTGAGCACCGGCATCAGTGAGGCCACCATCTTTGAATAGTGGGTTCTATCGTGCTCAAACATGCTCAATAGCCCCTCCAAATCGGTATTGGCGGCAACAGGCTGAATGCGTTCGTAGTAGAAAAGCAGCATCGCCATGGCTTGTTTAGCCAAGGTATTGGCCTTTTCGGTAAAGCGCTTGATCTCCACACTAAAGTTCGGATACACCTGCTCCCCCCAGGCTGTGACGGCTTTTACTACCAAGCCTTCCGGGCCACCTTCCAAGAATCGTCTCAGTGTTTTCAGATCAGGACGCTGTGAAGTAAGCAACAAACCTTGCACTATGTTATTCAGTGCCATTTGGCCAAAAGCTTTAAATGGATCAGCACCGGTTTCAGATGGTATTAATGCCGCAATTCGGCTGGCAATTTCAGTGCCTCGGTTAAAGTTTCTCAGGGGATTAAGACGTACTGAATGCTCTGGAAAACCCGGATGAAAATACACAAAGCGCTCAGGACTACCGGCGGCAATACAGGCTCGCTGCGCATTATCCTTAAGCTCCTTGTCTCCCTTGGGGTCAATAATAATCACGGCTTCATTGCGCAAAATGGCCTGAGTGATCATCGCATCAAAGCAACGGGTTTTTCCGGCACCGGTCGTACCGACAATTAAGGTATGCCCCTCAGTGTGTCCAACTGGTTGGTACACATCGTCTTCTTTGGGCTCGACACCATGAATCCAGGTCGAACCCATTTGGCTATTCTTTCGATAAGAGGCGTGACCCTGGTTAAGCAAGGTTTGCTTATCACGTTTTAATATTTCATAAACACGTTGAGCATGACGCTGGTCCCACTCAAAGCCATAACCTAACCACAATTCATCAGGATGTTTTGCCATCACCTTTTGCAAATGCGACAGCGCCATAAAAGCCAATGGTTTTCCTTTTAGTCCCTTCTGCAATTTATAAAGACGATAAGCCTCAGGCAGGCGGTAAAACGCCATGCCCGAGGAAATCCCTGTCATCCACCAAAATGGCTCAGGTGGTAGCTCCGTCAGCATTTCTGCGGCAATCGCCCCTGTTGCACCAACCAGCCAACCTGCTGCTGCCATGGCTTCATAATTCGTGCGCCAAGGCATCTCATATGCGTTTTCTTTCATTCATGCTCCGCAAATAACCGTTTGCAATCCGCTTAATTTCAAATGGATTAACGTTTAGCGTGAGCGGTAAACAGAACCGTTTCCCCCTCATCAAACTGGCATTGGTCACTGGCCGAGATCCCCCGAAGCAGTTGTCCGGCTGGAATGCCATGCTCATTGGCGACTTGGCGTAAGGTTTGAATCGTGACGCGAATACCATCGGCACTATGATCCACGTCTGGGTAATCGCCATCGGTCAGTAAGATGGGCAAATCTTTCACAAAATTAACCATCTGTTGGCGCTGCGCGTGTTTAGGGTCTGTACTTAAGTTCGCATTGGCCGCAATCGGCTTTTGCTTACGCACCGCTGTTGTGGCGGGCTCTTTTGCTTGAGCATTGCTTGTATTAATTCGACTCGGACGCAGTGAAGTCTCTTCGTTCTGAATAGCTGCCGCCGGTTCTGCATCTTGTTTGGAGAGGTCTATCAGTGCAGTTAGCACTTTTGAAATAGATACCTTCAGCAGTAACCCTTGCTCCTGAACGCCATTATTCGAGGTCACAGTTCTGGCCTTACGTGTTGGGTTTGCGGGATCTAATTCAAGCCAATCTAATTGACTGAGTTCAGCAAGCAGTTTTCGAGGAGCACACCAAGGCCTTACGGCATCGGGATAGCGGATCAGTATCTGTTCACCAACCACAACCAGCGCACTGCTGGCTTCTGGGAGCCACGCCAAAGATTCAGGTAGATTCAATGCCTCTGCAACGTGCTGGATTACGTTATTTGAGATAGCGCCATCATTTAAATTGTTAGGCTTTTCATATCCATCACCCGGAACATTTTCATTTGCCTGAAGGTGATTAACATCACTGGCATGACGAAGTTCATCATCTTGTTCGGACGATTTTGTCGATGGTGACTCAGTTGAATTGCTGTGATCGATTGATGATGACTCTTCAGGCAAGTCTGAATGCTCACTGGAACGACTCTGAGGCTCTGCTTGTGTTTGCTGTGTTGCTTCCCACTCAGGTTTGCTGAACAGTCTCACGCTACTTGGTACATTCGAGCTGAACAATAAATCGGCCTCAGATATATGCAGCATGGGTAGCCAGATTGGCTTGTCGTCTTTGATCAGCACTTCAGGGGCAAGGCTTTCATATCGCTCATTTGAGGCGGATTTCGTGGCTAATCCTCGCTCAATGAGGATGTCCGCAAGGGTATCGGGATCTCTTGGGATGCCAGGTATCTTGTCTTTGGCCAATAGCTCAATGATGTCCTTAGCCGCGCTTTTCCAAACCAGGTAAAGATGGGTTGATTGATTCGATTTTCGTACCCAGACTCTGGCGTCTCGCTGATTGACTAACCACTGGGAACTGGCAAGTAATCGCCTCATGGCATCAAGTAGATAGCGTTCGACTGGGACACCAAGGGCATTGTCGTCAACGGAAATGCGTTGAGCCTTCAGGTCTCGCTGGACACTGGTTTGGTCGGCTTCAATGACCAATTTAGACAGGACATGCTCGGGATCGGTATTGCCAATCGCTTCTAGCATGGCTTGCAAAATTTCAGGGCCAGGTTGAGTTAACCAGACGAGCAACTCAGGTGTCATCACCCGGTTTAACACCAGAATTGAGAATTGCTCGTGCCGCTTGCACCGTCCGTCGCGCCAGCGAATAAAATAACGTTCAATGCTATTATTATTGGTCCACTGAGATAATGTTTCTAAAAAAGGGTTCCACTGATAGCGTCCATCTTCGTCTGTGATGGACAGGTCTGAAACGGGTTTACCAATATCATGGAACAAACCGCCTAATGCCGCCGCAACACGCCACCTTGGTTCCAGTTCTTTTTTTTCAACCGGGGTGCCACTGGCAACAAAGATGATCCCTTCAGCTGCTTGTGCCGCCCAGAAAGCAACTTCCAACGAATGACGAAATAGACCACCAGCACCACTGTGATGATGATGCTCAGAAGCTGGCAGCAAGTGGACATACGCAGCCAGATGATCAATGCAGGGCTGAATCAACCGTTGAAAATCACGCTGGTTGAAGCCAAGTACCTGGCGAAGTTTGGCAATTAGCTCGTCTTGTGTGGACTGCAAATCCTCGGGTGATGCAGCTGGCAACCCCTTCAGGAATGGCGGATAGCGTGGAATTTCCGTGTCCGGTTGCAATGACAGCTCTGGTAGTGCTTTGGTTTGAAAAAATAGGTTTTTGAACATAGTGAACCTCCGACACGATAGTGTGAAGGTTCAATCTGGTGTTGTCGGTTGATTAGACTCAAATAAACTATATCTTTTAGTACACCCTCATTTTACCTGAACCACCCACCAATTGAGCTACAACGAACTAACACCTATCGCTGAACTACTATATAACTGTCATGATCAGCTGATTTTACAGTAAAGTTCCATTTGCAGGCTTCTGTCGCTTCATAGTTCACATCAGAAAAATCGAAACGCTCACGTGAATATGCCCTTCGACTCGTCCAATAACCCATGCCCTGATCTAAGATTATTTTTACGATTGAAGTGTCCGACAGATGAATAACTAGAGACCTGCCATGTGGCATATTTCGTGGTTCACAAACCTCACTATAAACCTCCAAGTTCAGCTGTCTTCCTAAAGTGTTAATAAAATCAGCTAGAGATCCATCATCGTAAAAATTGTCAGCAACGCAATATGGACTGCGCCCTCTATGATCCTGCTTCGGCTGTGCAGTCATGATTTCAGCAATAAAATCACCTATCGCACGCTTTAAACTTGCCATTAAACTGACTATTAGATGGGCACTAATTGGGCTCACAATATATTTATCAAAATATTCTATTCTTTCAACACGATTATGAAGCTTATCCTTTAAGCCTTCTACATGATCAAATCAGAAACCAACAAACTCTTCACCAAAACACAGAACATTGACATCTAGACGGTCGTCAATGTTCTCTATGATAGTGAACCCACTGTTATTTAGCCGTGAATTCAGCAATCGCGTCTGGAGCAGACTCTTGGCCACAGGACATCAAGTGCTTCCATGGATCTTTAAGAAAGCGCTCGAATGTGATGCCAAATTCAATGATGCGGGCAGAGATGAAGATTTCGCCCCAGTATTCAATGTAGGTGTCTTGGTACATGGAAAGATTCCTCTTGTTGGTTAAACCATGAGTTCACTTTCCATTTTCCAGAGGTTTTCAAATATGCAAGGGGCTATGATAAAGCTTTAAATCGATTGCGGGCATCTTTGTAGTCATAGTGGGCATGTTCTGAACCACGATGATACAAATCATCCAGGTAAGTTTGTTCCTGGGCCAACTCGTCTTCGCTGATTTCGCGCCACCAATGTTTGTTGGCACCTTTAACACCGTCATGCCAACGGTAACCGCGCTCTTTTAAATAGTCCTTTACGTCAAACGGCGCACCAAACGCACGAACTAACACAGTTCGCCTGTCTGCTTCAGACAACAAGTTTGCAACGGACTCGGGCAACAAATAGAACAACCAGGCCATCGCCAAACAATCGGTTGCAGCTCGATGTCCTTCATAGAACCAACCTAAGCGAAGCAGCAGGTACTCAAGTTTCCGACTTTCAAAACCCAGTGCTTTCCAATCTATGCCACTGGCTGAACAGGCCCAAGATAGATGACCTAATGCAGCAAACCGCTTTTCAAAGAAAGGACGATCAAACTGTGCATTATGCGCAACCACCAGCGGATCATCGGATAACCAACTCGCAACCAGTGCATCATCAATGCGCTGGCCTTGCACCATATCATCGGTGATACCGGTTAACTCGGTAATCAGCTCGGGGATTGGCTTGCCGGGATATTCATACAAGCTGATCACATCAACAATCGATACAATCCGCTTAGCCGAGGGGCTGTAAAGCACCTTAACCATACCAAGCTCAATAATGGACTCGTCATCGGCAGACAGTCCGGTTGTCTCTGTATCGAGCAGCACCATTGGCTGTTCATCGCCGACCATAGGAGAAAGTTCAAGTGGCCAGGACTGCGGCTCACGCGTTAATGGAATACGCTCCAGCAATCTAAAATCTTCTGGTCTTTCTGGGATATCCGCGAGGCGCTCTAGCGGAAATGGCGCAGGGGCTCTTGTCATTGATGGTTCCTCTTCAATTCTGTTGTTCGCTTTGGGTTATTTCATTGTGCCCTGTTCGTTTATAAACGCGTTTGTACAAAATGCACCTTGGATACCTCAGCGTTTTTTTAATCTTTCTACTGGGTGAACCCATGTATGAAGGCTTTGGCTAAGCCTTTCAGAAAGTCTTAGCTAAACCGTTTAGGTAACCCTTACCGATACCCTTTACGTATGGCTTAGCCAACCCCTTTTCAAACGGTTGCAAAAGGCTTGAACTGAGTTCGACTGAGCATTTTAATGATGCTCCTGACTTCGCTTTAAGCCAGTAAATTCAATACGAAGCAGAATTTTACTAACTGTTTTTAAATCCTTTGCAAAGGGTTCAACAAGCCTTGTTTGACGGTTACTTGACCCATGCGTTAACCAGTAGCAATAACAGGATCAGTAACAGAAACAAGAGCAGTAGGCAGAAGCAGTATTGTCCAAGCCTTGCAGGCTTTGACGAGGGCGAGCGATCCCCCACATCAAGTTTTTCACCACAAAAAAGAAATCACCCACGACACAACGTCTTACTCGAACAACTACAGTTTTACCTACAATTTTACTTGTAGAAATCAGCATAGCATTAGATACTGTATAAACAAACAGTATTAATTATGATTTTTCGAGGTTCGTCATGAGTGTCTCGCTGATAGGCCGTAGCGGCGCACTTGCCTTCATCAAAGCCAAGCGCCTTCGTATCCCATTGTTCATGGAACGTGTTTCTGCTGGTTTTCCCTCACCAGCGCAGGATTATGTTGAGCAAACGCTCGACCTCAACGAGCTGTGCATCAAGCGACCGGCTGCAACGTTCTTTGTACGTGTTGAAGGTGATTCAATGATTGATGCCGGGATTCACCCAGATGATATTTTGGTGGTTGATCGCTCTGTCCAAGCAGAACACGGTGACATTGTCATCGCGGGTATCCATGGTGAACTCACGGTAAAGGAGCTTCAACTGAGGCCGAGCGTCAAGCTGCTCCCAAGAAACCGAGCATATGAACCTATCCATATTCCTGAAGGGACTGAGTTAGAGATATTTGGTGTGGTCACCAATGTAGTGCGAAACATGCGCCGCAAGTCGTGACTATCCCATGCCTGTATTTGCCTTGGTGGACTGCAACAATTTTTACGCCAGTTGTGAGAAGCTGTTTCGTCCTGATTTAAAAGATACGCCAGTTGTGGTGCTGTCCAACAATGACGGCTGTGTGGTTGCACGCTCGCGTGAAGCCAAGTCACTCGGTATTAAAATGGGCGTACCCGCCTTTCAGATCAAAGCTGAAATACAGCGTCATGGCATTTTGGCTTTTTCGTCCAACTATGCGCTGTATGCAGATTTAAGCAGTCGAGTGATGCGCACTTTGGAAGAGATGGCGCCACGAGTAGAGGTTTACTCCATTGACGAAGCGTTTTTGGACTTAACCGGTATTGAGTCTGCCATATCCCTTGTCGAGTTCGGACAACAAGTGCGAGAGCGGATAGGTAACTGGATTGGGATCACCGTCTGTGTAGGCATTGCACCGACTAAAACACTCGCCAAACTGGCAAACCATGCCGCCAAAAAGTATCCAGCCACTCAGGGCGTTGTAGACCTGACCAATCCTGATCGGCAACGTCGATTACTCGCATTAGTTCCGGTTGATGATGTTTGGGGAGTTGGTAGACGGCTTTCTAAGCGTTTAAATGCGTTGGGTATCACCACAGCCTTAGACCTAGCCAATGCCTCTCCTAGAGCCATCAGAGACCAGTTTTCGGTGGTTTTAGAGAGAACCGTCAGAGAGCTCAATGGCGAGTCGTGCATTGAGCTGAAGAGATCCCGCCAACTAAGAAACAAATCGTCTGTAGCCGTTCATTTGGCGTAAAAGTAACGCACTTTGAATTGTTACGTGAAGCTGTATGCGAATACGCTACCCGCGCCACTGAGAAGCTTCGCAAAGAACAGCAGCAAGCCAAAGTGCTGACCGTGTTCATACGTACCAGCCCCTTTAAGGACAACGAACCGCAATACAGCAACTCTGCATCGGGCGAGTTGCTGATCCCCAGTTACGATACACGAGATTTTATCGAACTGGCCAATCACTTACTCAAGCGGATATGGAAGGATGGTTTTCGTTATGCCAAAGCGGGCGTCATGCTGTCTGACTTTTACGATCCAGGCATGTTTCAACCAGGACTATTCGATGACGTATCGACCCGCTCTAATAGCCAACAGTTAATGTCTGTATTGGACACCATTAACCAAAGTGGTGCCGGAAAGGTTTTCTTTGCTGGACAAGGTACGAAGAAAGATTGGTCGATGAAGCGAGAGCATTTGTCTCCCGCCTACACAACACGCTGGGACCAGTTGCCGCGAGTGAAGTAGCGCAGTTAACTCAATAGGCATTCACTCTGCGACGCAGCATGTTGAGCTTATCAACCTGGCGTCGAATATCACTGAAGAATTCTTCTTTCTCCATGGCCAGCGCTAGCTCCCATTCTTTGGCCAAACCTTGGCAGTCCAAAAATGCGTATCTCAGCTTCGTCTTTGAAATACGCAGCCCTTTACTAAAGACTACACGCTTGCCTCGTTGACCGTGAAAGCTGTTGATATACCACTCTATGCCAAAGCCATACTTAAAGTCTCTGATACGGACACCAAGCAGCCCCCAGTCTTTAAAGGGCGCATTCTCGCGAACCTTGTAATGGGTAACCCAAAAGTCATCAACTTCAGCTCGTGCCAGTGCTTTTAGCCTGTCCGTTTCTTGCTGAAGTAAATCTGATACCTCTGCTTTCCATTGTTCATTGACGATTTCTACCAAACCAATTTCCCCATCCAATTAACCCCAAAAGCCAAAACCACTATCCGTTTGGCTTTTGGATCGAAACGCCAAACGTAAAACTGCCGTAACAATCACTGTTTGGCGTCTCGATATAAATCAACTCGCGCAATCCCATACCTGACAAGGGATACAGGCCGATTTTACTTAAAAACGCCTAAAAAGACGTATTGCCATGAAAATACAAACCGTTTGGCAAGTTCAGGCCAGAATGCAAACGACGTTTGGCGTCTCGATTTTTTTGGCTCAGTCATCCGCCGCCAAACAGAGCCTATTCTCATACTTTTGCGAAAATGCAATAGGCAGATAGATGAAAGGATTTGTCACCTTTCTGCCCACCGCCAGTACACCGAATCCTGATAATGACATTTGAGTGAACCGCCAGAGCACTTGGACATGCCCAAGCGTGAACAGCGCGGTTAGTTGAAAACCGTTAGAGCACTTTGAGTGCACAGGAGATAAGTATGTTTGTACTAGGCGTAGATATCGGTTACTCAAACCTGAAGCTGGCAATTGGCCAATCAGGCAGTGAACCGAAAACCATTATTCTGCCTGCGGGTGCCGGTCCTGCGGATCGTATGCCGGAGCGTATCGGTGGAGGCGATGATGAAACTTGTTTGTATGTGTCTGTCGATAATGAGCGTTGGGCCGCTGGAGTGCCTGCTGGACGCCTTCAAGGCTGGGAGCGAGAGCTTCACCCGGAGTATCCCACCACAAAGACCTATAAGGCGCTTTTTCATGCCGCCTTGTTAATGGCTGAAACTGACTCCATCGATTTGGTTGTCACTGGATTACCGGTTTCCCAGTTTCATGAACCACAACGTAAGTCTGACCTTGTGCAGCGTTTAAAAGGTGTCCATCAAGTGACACCTAAGCGCAGCATCACTGTTCATGACGTCAAAGTGCTGCCGCAGCCTGCCGGTGCCTACATGGATCTGGTTCAAACAGGTGGTGATTTGGGCTTGATTGAAGAAGGTCGCGTCGTCGTCATCGATCCCGGCTTCTTTTCTGTTGACTGGGTTGCCCTTGAGGCCGGAGAAATTCGCTACAGCTCATCAGGAACCAGTCTTCAGGCAATGTCCGTACTACTGGAAACGATTGATAAGCTGATTTCGGAAGATCATGGTGCCAAAGTGGGTATGGATCGACTTGAAAAAGCCATGAGAACCGGCGACTTGCAGGTGCTGCTATTTGGAGAAAAAGTCGATATTTCACCTTATCTGAATGCTGCCATGAAAAAGGTAGCGCCTGTCGCTCTTACAGCCATGCGCCAATCCATGCGTGACGAAAGCATTAATGCGGACTTGGTATTGATCGCCGGAGGTGGAGCCTTGGCTTATAAGGAAGCGGCCAAGGAGATTTTTTCACGAAGCAAGATCATCGTGCCTGAGCAGTCTGTTTTGGCGAACGTCCGAGGCTTCTGGTTTTATGGGTCCTGATCATGAGAGTTGTCGTCAACATTCCCCCAGGGAGCCACCCTGAACTGCTCAAAGAATTGGAAAAGACGCCGCCACGGGAACGCGCTGAGCGTCTGCGGATGCTGGCCACCTTTGGGTTAATTCACATGAGCCAACCCAATCTATCCACTTCATCTGTACCGGTGGATGGCCTTGCACCAGATGGTGAAGTTACTTCTATGAGTACAGCGCCAGAACCCAAAGCAGAATCACGTAAACAATCATTAAAATCAAAACTTCGGTTTGACTAATTAGGCGGGGATTTATGAAGTTGTCAGATGCAAAATGCAGAAATATCAAACCTACCGAAAAAATACAAAAATTAACCGATGGCGCAGGTCTGTATTTAGAAATTAAACCATCAGGAGCAAAAAAATGGCGTTACCGGTATCGCATTGCTGGAAAAGAAACAATTTTTACAATTGGTGATTATCCTACAATTAGCCTTAGTGAAGCCAGAATTAAGCGCCAAGAGGCGACTGAACTAGTAAAAGAAGGTAAACATCCAACGACAATCAGACAGTCTCGAAAGGTTAAAAACGAATGGGAAAGCGTTAATACCTTTCAAGCGTTGGCTCATGAGTGGATAGAAAAGAATAAGTCCAAGTGGTCCGAAAACTACAAGCGCCAGATTGAAATCAATTTACGGCGTTATGTGTTTCCGTCAATTGGCAAGTTGCCAATCAAGTCTGTTGAATCTGCCCATATTTTGGTAATTGTCCAAAAAATAGAGAAACAAGGTGTTGATAAAAGAAAAGGTAAGAAAGGATCACCGTCAATTGCATTGCTTGTAAAGCAATGGTGCGGAGCAATTTTCCGGTATGCAGTAGTAACATTAAGGGCTGAATACGATCCAGCAGCCCCCATTCAAGGAGCTATTACAAGACCGAGAGTCAGGCATCACCCTCATTTAGAGGGCCCAGAACTAAGCGGTTTTATGAGAGCGTTAAACGCCTATGAAGAACGAGGAATGCGACAAACCATAATTGCATTGAGGCTACTACTGCTTACCTTTGTTCGAAACGGCGAGCTACGTCTTGCAATTTGGGATGAATTTGACCTAGAAAATGCGATATGGCGAATTCCTGGCGAACGTATGAAAATGCGGGAGCCCCATGTCGTACCATTATCCAAACAAGCCATGCAACTATTAAGAGAGCTTAAAACTTTTACAGGGCCATTTGGTTTTATTTTTCCAAATCGCTCTACTGCAAATACGGCGATGAGCAACACCACGATAAATAGAGCCATAGAGTACATGGGCTATAAAGCCCGTATTACTTCGCATGGATTCAGGGGTACGGCATCAACAGTGCTTCATGAGCACGAATGGCCACACGAAATTATTGAGAGGCAACTCGCGCATGCCGAACGAAATTCTGTAGTAAAAGCTTATAACCATGCTCAGCATCTATCTAAGCGCAGAGAGATGATGCAATGGTGGGCGGATTATTTGGATGAAATCGAATCTAAGGCATTGGAGGTCGATTGATTAAGTGATGAATTTTTGCATCTTGCTGACCCGCACTGGTTCTCCTCACACTTCATAATACTCCTGAATTAAACATTAGGAGTTAGTCATGGATAATCGAATTTTACGTTTACCCCAAGTTATTGAGTTAACTGGTTTCAGTCGAAGCTCAATTTATGCACTCATGAAGACTGGAGAATTTCCGCTCAACATCAAGCTTGGACAAAGGGCTGTGGGGTGGAAGGAGCAGGATATCACCAACTGGATAAATACCAGAGCATCATATACTCAACACTATGCATCCAGTAACTAAAGATAGTGCGGGTATGGCCAGAATCATACCCGCATTCATACCCGCATTCATACCCGCAATTTATCAAGATGGTGCTAGATCGCAATAAACGCTACAGGAAAAAAACGTTTTGTAATCAACCAAATGACTTGTAACTACTGGACGTTTATACACCACGCTAGATACTCATGCAGATTATCGATCATTAACAGCATTGCGTGTAACCCAAAATTACTCAGTCAAAATAATGAAGGCACATTTTACCCCAAGCATTCATAAATGTCGGCAAAAAATGGGGTATTACTCAGCGATTAAATGCGCTGTAAGGTCAGCCCTTTCTTGCTCATTAAGTTTTTGCGAACATTTATTTGCAAAGTCATAACGTACTAGTACGGTTTTACCAACGGCACAGCAGTTATCTTGCTGCCAAGCCTCTTGGCGCAGTACAAATGAACTAGAGCCGATGTGCTCAACACTGGTTTTCACTGTGACATCGAGACCATAAAACAACTCACCGACAAAGCTTACTTCAACCTTAGCAATGATCAGTTTCCACTCATAAGGGTTTAAATCGGGCGTAAAAAACCTGAAAATAGGCGCTCGGGCGGCTTCAAACCATACAGGGAGTACGGTATTGTTGATGTGCCCTAGCACATCTGTTTCGCTAAAGCGTGGTGTGATAGTTTCAGTAAACATAGTAACCCTATAAAAAATATAAACTAAAGGTAGCTCATGACGGACTTTATTCGCGTATACGAAAACGCCCTCAGCAAAGAATTTTGCGACAACTTTATCACGGTATTTGAACAAAGCCCGCATTTAAAACAAGGCATTACCTCAGGCGGAGTAGATTTAGCGAAAAAAGACAGCCGCGATTTATACCTTAATAACCACCCCGAATACGCTGAGCAACTAAAGCATATTCAACAAACTACTGCGGGTTACGTCTTCAAATACCTTGAAGAGCATATTTTTATGATGATTGGTGCCTTTGGTTTAAAGGTTTACCATCCGCAAACGGGCAAACCTGTTGACTTAACACAGGATAACTTTGAAGAAGTCGGCAAACCACAATTGCCATTACTCGTGCAGCAAATTTTCCGCATGGGTCCAATTCAAGCACAGAAATACGATATCAATAAAGGTGGTTACCCTTATTGGCATAGCGAGGTATATCCGCAAGCAGGCCACAACGAGGCACTACACCGCGTGCTGTTATTTATGTTCTATTTAAATGATGTAGAAGAAGGTGGTGAAACAGAGTTTTACTATCAACAACGAAAAATATCGCCTAAACAGGGTTCTATGGTCGTAGCACCGGGCTATTTTACCCACACGCACCGTGGTAATAAGCCAATTTCAAATGATAAGTATATTTTAACCTCGTGGGTCTTATTCAACCGCGCGGAACAAATTTATGGCCAACCACAATCCTAGCGGTAATAAGCAGCCCACTCGGGCTGCTTGAAACTCATAGCTTAAGGCTTAAAGCTAAATACTTTTAAAAAGGCAAATAGATTTGCGCGCTGAGGCCTCCCTCTGGGCGATTAAGTAGTTGTACTCGGCCGCCGTGCATATCGACAATACGTTTTATTATCGCAAGCCCTAAGCCACTGCCTTCGCTACCGCGTGCGGCATCACCTTGTTTAAACGGTTCAAATACAGTTTCAAGTTCGCTTTCAGGGATCCCCGGGCCATGATCGTTAACCACGACCATGGCAAACTTTTTATTACTGCTCACGCGGGTTTCGACCTCTATATCACCATCTGAATAGCGAATTGCGTTTTCAATCATATTAGTAACAACACGCTTTATTGCTACCATACTCACTGGCACTTCGCTTAAGCTCGGATTCTCTTTAAAGGTAATAGTGCGGTGATGTTTTTGTTCAGCTTCGACAACTTCTGAAACAATCGCGTTTAAATCTTCTAGCTCAAGTTCTTCACGTTTGTGATGACGTAAGTATTCAATGAATTGGTCGATAATGGCATTCATGTCTTCAATATCATGAATGATCCCTTCACGCAGGTAATCTTCATCGTCCGACATCATTTCGGTGGCAAGGCGAATACGTGTAAGCGGTGTACGCAAATCATGGGAAACACCTGCCATTAATAACCGACGGTCGTTCTCAAGAGCTGCAATACCACGCGACATTTGGTTAAACGCACGGGTTACTTCAATGACTTCTGTAGAGCCCTGCTCTTCTAATTTGGTAGAAAAGTCACCCACGCCTACTTTCACAGCAGCTTGTTGCAATGCTTTTAAAGGTCTATTTAGATGGCGGGCAAACAACCACCCACCGAGTACACTTAAAAAGCCAATACTCGATAAATAAAAAGTTAAAAACTTTAAGTTGTTTTCTTGTAGGCCTGTGAGCGGCACACGCACCCAATAACCCGGTGCTTGCGGTGCTTCAACCCAATAAACCAGTGGATCGGTTTGACTAATTCGTACCCGAGCAGAGCCATTAAGCTCTTTCGACATGCTCCGCGATAGCATTGAGTACTCACGAGTTTCAGCTAACCCCTCACTCATCGCTTGGCGCTGGGTCATCACTTCGATGCCGGTGATCTCAAAAAACTTGTCAGAGGCTTCTTTGCTTACCTCAACGCCCTCTTCCCATTCAATAAACACGGTTTTCACCTGTTTAGATAGGATCAGGTTTACTTGTTCTATAGTTGGTTTAACAACATAAAAACTGACCGTGATATAAGAGACAATTTGATTGATTAACAGCAGGGCTGCAACCAAAAATACCGTTTGTCCAAACGCACTACGTGGAAACATGCCCATTACAGTTATTTTTCACCGTCTGGCACAAATACGTAGCCTAAGCCCCATACTGTTTGGATATAACGAGGATTAGCGGCGTCAACTTCGATCATACGGCGTAAGCGCGAAACCTGAACATCGATACTGCGCTCAAGCGCACTGTAATCTCGGCCACGCGCTAAGTTCATCAGTTTATCGCGACTAAGCGGTTCACGTGGATGAGTCACTAACGCTTTTAATACCGCAAACTCACCACTGGTTAACGACATTGTTTTATCACCATGGCTCATTTCGCGGGTCGCAAGGTTTAGTGTGAAGTCGCCAAAGCTAATTTCGTTTTCTTCGGCAGCAGGCGCACCTGGCACTTCTTTAGCACGACGACGTAAAATTGCTTTAATACGCGCTAACAGTTCACGTGGGTTGAATGGTTTAGGAATGTAATCATCAGCACCAAGCTCTAAACCGATTATACGGTCAACTTCATCGCCTTTGGCTGTAAGCATTACAATTGGAATGTCATTTTCTTTTTGACGTAAACGACGGCAAATTGATAACCCATCTTCACCTGGTAACATTAAATCTAATACAATCAAGTGGAAGTTCTCGCGCTCTAATAAGCGATCCATCTGCTCTGAATTTGCTGCTGAGCGAACAATAAAGCCTTGTTCTACAAGGTAACGCTCTAGCAAGCTACGTAAGCGCATATCGTCATCAACAACCAATACTTTTGTCGTTTCGTGTCCCATAACTTTCATTCTTTTTGTAATATGTTACTTATTAATATAAATGAAAAAGTTAAGAATAAAAAACGAATTACGCGCTTAGATTGTTACTGAACATTTCAAAATCCGACTCGACAAAGGTAAAAGACTTTTATACCTTGCGGCTGGTTTTCTTTTTAGGCTGAATAAAATGGCAAAGACAAATTTAATAACCCGAGAAGGGTATCAGCAATTACAACAAGAACATGATTACTTATGGCATGAAAAGCGCCCTGAAATTACCAAAATTGTTACTTGGGCAGCAAGCTTAGGCGACCGTTCTGAAAACGCCGATTATCAATTTAATAAGCGTGTTTTACGACAGATAGATCGCCGTGTACGCTATCTTCGTAAACGCATGCCAGATCTTAAAATTGTTGACTACAACCCACAGCAAGCGGGTAAAGTGTTTTTTGGTGCTTGGGTCGAAATTGAGAATGAACAAGGCGATACAAAGCGCTTTCGTATTGTCGGCCCCGACGAAATTTACGAGCGCAAAGATTACATTTCGATTGATGCACCTATGGCTAGAGCGCTACTTGGCAAACAGGTAGATGATGATTTTTCGGTGAACACGCCTGAAGGCGCAAAAGAATGGTATATCAATGAGATAACTTATCCGGACGCGAAATAACTTTTGCCAGAAAATTCAGAAAGCGTTAATTAGTGATTGTTTAGTCTAAAAATGTGATCTATAACTAAAGGTACTCAAGATAAATCATTACTTGAGTTTTAGAAGGTAGTAAGTATGTCAAACGCAATACAACGCATAATGAGTAATGCCATTGTATTCGCACTATTAATTAGTGTGAGTTTGATATCTTACGCCAGTGATATAGAAAGCCATTCAGACAGTGTTACGCCAACCGCTCACTTTATTGCGTGTGATAGTGCAGACCCTGCCAACTTAGATACCGACCTCGATAAACATACACCTGCGTTCGTTGCTAATGTAGCCCAACCACTGCCAGATGCACGTGTGGTTTCGTATGTTCACCCTTGTAATAAGGTGTCTGTTTATAGCGCGCACCAGCGAGGGCCACCAGCTTTTTAATTAACTCAAATTTTCTATTTCAGTTTAATTAAAATGTATGGTGACCAAAATGAATAATTTCAAAGAATTACGTCTTCAAGATATCTCTAATGGCGCATTATCTAATGCAGTGAATGAAGTTGAGCCAACACTAGATCTCACTTCTTCAGCTTTAAAAGTACTTAATAGCTTTACTAAAAAAGACCCTTTACGTGCACATTACGGCACCACTATTGTTGATGCTTTAAAGCAAACAAATAGCTGTTGCTCAGATTTTATTTTAGTGGTTGATAGCGAAGATAAACTACTCGGCATCACCTCTAGTGCTGATCTGCAAAGCTCAAAAATTATGATCCTTGCACAGCGCTTGAACTTACACCGTGACGAAATTACTTTACACGATGTAATGACGCCACTTAGCAGCTTAGCTGGTGTGAGCCTGCAAAGCATCAGCTACGCAAGTATTGGCGATGCACTGCAAACCATGGAACACCAAGGTATGATGTTCTTATTAGTAACCAGTGCTAAACAAGAAATATGTGGTTTGATTTCAGCTCGAGAGATCGCTAAAAAATTACATATCCCTGTTAATATCAACCCAATTGCTAATGGCTTTAGCGAAGTATTACAGCAGGTTGATCACCCGCACTAAGCGTTAAAATCTGCGTTGTGTAAGACTATTTTTGCAGGCCTTAAAAGCAGTGCTTTTAAGGCCTTCTTATTGTGATATTATTCAGGCAATTAATCTTCAGTTTTACTGATTTTCTATTTTTAAAAAGGTTTATGCATGAGCAATATCTCTGCACGCTTAGCAACAGAGCTAAGTGCCCAGCAACCACAGGTTGTTGCTGCAATCAAATTACTTGATGAAGGTGCCACAGTTCCTTTTATCGCCCGTTATCGTAAAGAAGTAACTGGTGGCTTAGATGACACGCAACTACGTTTACTTGAACAGCGCTTATCGTATTTACGTGAATTAGAAGAACGCCGTAGCTTTATCCTTAATACTATTGAAGAGCAAGGCAAGCTAACAGCCGAACTAAGTGCTGATATTAATAACGCTGACAGTAAAACTGAGCTTGAAGATTTATATCTGCCTTTCAAACCTAAACGTCGTACAAAAGGGCAAATTGCCATTGAAGCGGGTATTGAGCCGCTTGCCGATGCGCTATTTAACAACCCAAGTCTCGACCCTGAACAACAAGCAAGTGACTACATTAATGCTGATGCAGGCTTTGCAGATAATAAAGCAGTGTTAGATGGCGCTAAATTTATCTTAATGGAACGCTTTGCTGAAGACGCCAAACTGCTAGCTAAATTCCGTAGCCATATCGCACAACATGGTCAAATTGAAAGTACTGTAATCGCTGGCCAAGAAAATGAAGGCGTAAAGTACCGCGACTACTTTGAGCATCAAGAACCGCTTAAAAAAGTACCATCACACCGTGCACTTGCTATGCTGCGTGCCCGCAATGAAGGCGTATTACAACTTAGTATCAACCCTGAGCCTAGCGCAGAAAATCCGGCGCAAGTGTGTGCACAAATGATTGCCGATCATTATCGCTTAGATGTTAGCAATTCTGCTGCAAGCGCTTGGTTAATGGGTGTAGTGCAATGGGCATGGAAAATTAAGTTAAGCCTTCACCTTGAGAATGAATTTTTAGGTGCAATGCGCGAAAAAGCAGAAACCGGCGCAATTGACGTTTTTGCTAAGAACTTAAAAGATTTATTAATGGCCGCTCCTGCAGGTCCACGCACCACGTTAGGTCTGGATCCTGGTTTACGTACTGGTTGTAAAATTGCTGTTGTAGATAGCACAGGCAAGCTGTTAACAACACAAACGATTTTCCCGCACGCACCACAAAATCATTGGGATAAATCGCTTCGTACTCTTGAGCAATTATGCCGCCAGCATAAAGTTGAGCTAATCGCTATTGGTAATGGCACGGCTTCACGTGAATCTGACAAATTAGTAGCTGAACTGATTAAAGCCAATACTGAGCTTAAACTTAATAAAGTGATGGTTAGTGAAGCCGGCGCTTCTGTTTATTCGGCATCTGAGTTTGCCGCTAATGAATTCCCTAACCTTGATGTTTCACTACGTGGTGCTGTGTCTATTGCACGCCGCTTACAAGATCCACTTGCTGAGCTGGTAAAAATTGAGCCTAAATCAATCGGTGTAGGTCAGTATCAGCACGATGTATCGCAAAGCCAACTAGGTCAAACACTAACATCTGTGGTTGAAGACTGTGTAAACTCAGTGGGTGTAGACTTAAATATGGCGTCGGTGCCACTACTTACTCGCGTATCTGGCTTAAACAAAACGTTGGCACAAAACATTGTTAGCTACCGTGATGCGAATGGCTCATTTAGCAAACGCTCTGAACTTAAAAAAGTTGAACGTTTAGGGCCTAAAGCCTTTGAACAAGCTGCCGGTTTCTTACGTATCAGCACAGGCTCAGATCCTCTTGATAACTCGTCAGTTCACCCTGAAGCATACCCGGTTGTTAAGCGTATCTGCGAGAAGAACAGCTTAGATGTAAACAGCCTAATTGGTAACTCTGACATCCTAAATAAGCTCGTTGCAAACGACTACACAGACGAAAAATTTGGTTTGCCAACGGTTACCGACATTATCAAAGAACTTGATAAACCGGGTCGTGACCCGCGTCCTGAGTTTAAAACAGCTGAATTTAAAGCCGGTGTTGAAACCATTAACGACCTAAAACCAGGAATGATTTTAGAAGGTGTAGTGTCTAACGTTGCTAACTTTGGTGCCTTCGTTGATGTGGGCGTACACCAAGATGGTTTAGTGCATATTTCTGCGATTACTAACAAGTTTATTTCTGATCCACGTGAAGTGGTTAAAGCTGGCGATATTGTAAAAGTAAAAGTAGTTGAAGTAGATGCTGCTCGTAAACGTATTAGCTTTACCATGCGTTTAGACGATGATGTTGATACCAGCAATAAAGCCGCACCAGCTAGCAAACCTAAGCCTGCTGCGAAAGCGAAAAGTGCACCTAAGCAAAAACGCGAATTTGGCAATGTTGCCATGGGTAATGCCTTTGCAGATGCATTTGCCAATGCAAAAGTGAAAAAATAATAGGCTGTTGGCATAAGTCGAAAAAAACCGCGTAAGTGTAAACTTACGCGGTTTTTTATTTGTATAGCAACTTAATCAGTCTCGTTGCTATGAAAGGCTCAATAAACTGAGCCTTTATCGCTATTACTTACGACGACGAAGTGCAAGTAATGGCAGTAGTAACACAATGAAGTGACCTAATGAGCCGCTTGAAGAACTCTTAGTTTCCGCTTCAGTTTCTGGTGTTACTTGTGAAGCGAATTCACAGCTACCATCATCTTCATTCGCAGTCGCATCATAGTTAGTTGCAGCAGCATCAGTACAACCAAGCTCTACACCATCAGACTCAACCATAAGCAAGAATTCTTTGCTTACTTTGTCTGCTGGGTTAGCTTTGTCTTGCACTGTGACTGTTACCATTGTTTCACCATGGAAATGTGCATCAGGGATTAAGTTAAACGACATTCCGTCAACTTCAGCCGTAACATTCTCACCGGTTACCACTAATTCATTTGGCGACTGGTCTGCATCAACAACCATCACGTCAACACCATCGATACGGCCATTTTCTGCTACCGTCATATCAGCGATGTCGCTCATTTTCAGGTTGCTTTGTACGCCGATTGAGTGCATTAACATACCACCTTCTTGGCTACCTAGTTGGTAATCAAGGGTGATATCTTGCACTGAACCTTTCGCATCAGGCATAACCGTAGCAGTAAAGTTAAACTCAACTTCACTTTGCTCTGGGCCAACATAATCAAAACAGATTACTAAGTCATCTTGTAAGATTTTGCCAAGGTCGTCATAACTAACCACATTGCTTAATGCACCGTCTTTAAAGCCGGCAGTTGTAGAGTAAACACTATCACCACCTTCAATAAAGATAGTCCCTTCATCAACACCTGCGCCTAGGTTATCGTAAGCAAAAATAGCTTCGAACATACCTTCATGGTCATCGATACCACTACGTAAAATCACTTCATAGTCGAACGTGTCACCGGTATTTTTATCAGTCACATTATCGAATTCCATAAATACGAGATCACCTAAGTCAGGACGCTCTTCTTTATACTGAGAAGCAATCGTTAGACCTGTTGGATCCGTTGGATGGCGAAGGTTTTCAATTTCAAACGAGCCACGCCAGAATGGTGCAAGCGCTTCAACTAAGAAACCAGGACCGCGGTGTGCACTCATCATCCACCAAATAGGTGTGAACTGCATTGCACCTGTTGGATGTAAACGTACTTCGTTATTATTTACTTGGTTGTAAATTTCAAACTTCGCACCCTCTTTATAGAATAACCAATCAATTGGCACATCAAAGAACACATTTGAGCCACCTTCATACCAAGCAGCTTCAGGTTGAATGCGGAAATCACCCCATAAATCGATATATCCCCCTGTTGAGAATTCATCAATCATTGGCGTTTTACACATCTCATTAGTGATGTTGTTAGTTACCACATAATCACGTTGTACGTTTCGCGTTGCGTCTTGTGTACCTTGAATAGTTAACGTGTTGCCTTCTACAACTAATGAAGCTGCAACTTCCTCATTGTTTGAAGTTAGCGTTTCAGGCCAAACTTGCATGCCGTCAGGAATCGTCAATGACAATGAATAGTCACGTGCTTTAGATTCATAGTTGGCTTTAAGTTTTACATTAACGTTAACTAGGTCCATAGCGCGAGCAGTGTCTTGGTCAACATTTAAGGTAAGTGCCTCTGCATCACGCTTTAAATTAACCGATGTGAAACCAAGGGTGCCTTCAGCTCCCTCAGCATTACCTAATGCAAAGCCGCCATAATAAACATCATTCGGTTGCGCATCTGGTAAATCCCAATTTACAGCAATTTCATAGTTACCATTGCCGCTGTGCTGCTGTGGCGCTGATACACTGAATTCACCGGTATTTTGCTCTTTAACAATCGCATAATGTGTGACAGTTTGATAGCCAACATCACGAGCACCCGCAAGCGCTGCGGTCGCAAACCAGTATTTACCAGGCTTGGGATCGATAATATTACAATAGTTATCTTCAACACTACTTGAAGAATAACAAATCATTTCTTCATTAAGCGCTTTGATCAGTGCAGTAGAATCTTCCGCAACCTCCTCATCAGACACCATGAATGAGCCACTTTCATTAGCATCATAACCCACTATTAAGTGTGCTTTTTTCATTTGCCAGCGAGGCTCAGCAAGATCTTCTAAATCTGTAGTTTGCTCGGTAGATGCAACTTTAACCATTAAGCGTTTTGTACCTTCTGGTACTTCAAATGCCTGGATATCCCATGCTTTTTCTACGCGATCTTTTGTCACATAAGGTGCAACACCTAAGATATTTGCGGTAATCTCCGTTGGTTTTACTAGACCATAATAAGTCGGCGTAAATTCACTGTAGCTATCGGTATTAACAACGATTGATTCTGATGCACTTGCACGTGCCATATCGATATCAACCATGGTTGGTAGCTCATCAATGACGTTTTTCGCAACTAATGTGAAATGAGCATCAGGCGAGTCACCATCAGTGTTCTTGAATAACACTTTACCGTTGAACCAAGCATCTTTATTTAAGATATTGTCCCAAGGCGCACCTTCTTCAACAGGATCAAGCTTAGATTCGATGATATTTGGCAACTTCATAGTAACCATCACATCCTGTGTTTCACCAGCTTGAAGTGTGAAATTACTTGGTGTTACGCTAACTTCTACACCAAAGCTTTCTTCTTCACCTTCAACAGCCCAACCATAAGCAGTTGCATCCCAAGTACCATCTTTTGTTGCCTTAACTGTACGCATCCACGTACATTCAAGTTCGCAGTCTTGGTTAACTAACGAAGGTAGGTTAAGCCACTCTACTAAACCACCATTGCGCGGGTTCGCATCATGATAGTTTTCAATAGTCTCATCCATGATAAGACCCGCATTGGCAGCTTGTGCTACGTCAATCGCTCCGCCACCAGCCATGAAGTTGTAGTATGGGTCAATTAAAGTAACGCCGTTAGAAATACGTACTTTATTTGCCGTCATCATTAGTGCTGATTGAATTTCTGCTGGCGTCCAATCTGGGTGCATTTGCATAAGTAGCGTCATTGCACCAGTAACATGTGGCGTAGCCATTGAAGTACCGCTCATGAAAGTCCAATCAGATGCACGAGGATTAGCTGTAAATGGCTGGTCATCGGCATTCGCTGCATAAATATCTACACCTGGTGCCGTCACATCTGGAACAAGGTTATTGATGTAATAACTTGGCCCCATTGAGCTAAAGATCGCAAGTTCATTACCTGCTTCTTCATCAAATGAATAGTTATTTTCTGGCTCGCCAATTGTCGCAATAGCAGCGCCATCTGGGTTAGCATTAACCCAATTACGAATTGTATAGCGTGCGTTTGCTGGTAGGTGAATACCTGGGATCACATAATTATCAGCAACAATATTTTCTGCCGAACTAATGTTTTGCAAAATGAAGCCACCTGCTCCACCAGCTGCCACGTTCTTAGCTTTATCTACACGCGCGATGTCACCACGTAAACATACTACAATTTGGTCAGCCGTAAACGTGCCTGCTGGGAAAGGGGCATTACAGCTTGCAGCATCGTAATCATCATTTTCATTCGGGTCATCGTATTTTTCAGCAAGTACAACTTCACCTGTGATACCGCCAGAGAAACTCTTACCTGTATACTCACCAGCAAAAGGCGCGCGAGTGCCTTGGAAGTTATTGATGGTTTTAGCACCTAGGTCCATTACACGATCATGGGTTGATGCGCCTACTGTGGTTACCCAAGGCGAAGTATGATCCGCAGACATATAATATGGGCCTGAATTACCCGCTGCTGCTGCTACTGAAATACCTGCTTCACGCGCACTTAAGAAAGCCATTTCCATTGGGTCTTCCCACGGGAAGCTTTCACCACCACCTATTGAGAAGTTGATTGCATCTACACCATCTTCAATTGCATCTTCAAATGCAGATAAGATAGCTGACTCAGGACAGCCTGAGTATAGATCCCCCGAGTTTCCTGCATAACACACTTGGTACGAAATAATGTGTGCACGAGGTGCCACACCACTGGTACTTTCAAACGTAAATGGTAAGTTTTCACCATCACTTACTTTTTCACCGGTTGCAGCTTGAAGCGGCGTGTTTTGATGTAATTACCCGCCGTAGTGCTTGCTGTGTGAGAGCCATGACCATTATAGTCTTCACCATTTTCAGGGCGGCGATCTGCACGTGCAAATTGATAATCAGCATTCATTGCAGTGATTTCTGGGTATGAGCGAACACCAATTAGCTTGTCATTACATAGCTCAGGTTCTTCCTCACAGTCGCCAACGAAGTTACCTGCGCCTAGTGGATTTTTCTCACTGTATTCTTCGTCGCTAGCAAATGCAGGATGGTCTGTATTGATACCTGTATCAATAATACCTACAACCATACCTTCACCTTTAACACCTACCGATGAAGCCGGTGTTGCACCCTGCCATAATTGATCAGCACCAATAAACTCAGGACCACGGTCTGTGCGTAATTCAAAAATACGGTTAGGAGTAATACGCTTTACGCCTGATTGTGTCGCAAGTAGCTCTGCATCAGCTTGTGTCATTTCGACCACTACCGCGTTATTTGCAAGAGTAAATTGCTTTTTAATCGCAATATTGGCACCTATTGCACGCGCCTTACTTAATACTGCTGTTTGACGTTGCTTTAAAAAACCTTGATACGCGCGCACACTTTGCGACGCTGTATCAATACGCTCTTTAACCATTAAAGAGCGAGATTCAGTAATAGCTGTAGCGCTGAAACCTTGAATATCACCTTGATAACTTGCCACTGGCTCATCATGCATTTGCACAATGTAAGTTTGAATGCCTGTCACCCCATCTTGAGGTTGAAAAACATGTTCCGGCTGCTGACTTTGATAGTGCTGGTTTAAGCGTTGAGCACTCCCTTTGAGCAAGCTTGGATGATCTTCGATTTGTTTTTCTTGTTGATAATTCGCGATATCTTCAGCTGTAAATGTTGGCTGATAAAAGCCTTTATCTGACACTTTGTTAAAGCCAGGCTCTGCCGCAGCATAGCCTGTAGCGCCGACATACAAGGCTGTAAGTACGGCGACTGAACTTTTCTTCAAGTGTGCGATTTTCTTATTGCAAGGTTGCATATGATTCCCACTGATTTAATTCTAAACAGCTCATAAATTGTTTGAGCTGACACACTAAATTATTTAGCAGGCAAACATATACAGAGGGGGGGTTACATGGTCAAACCGACCTGTACACACTTGAGACACAAAATTAACATTAAATAAACACCAGAGCGGTAAAAATAAACGCATTGCAGGATATTTATACAAAATGTAGCGTTTTGTACAAAATACGATTACAGAAACAAAGTGAGTAGTGAAAACAGCTAGGAAAAGGCATCCCTAGCTGCTAAAAAATTAGAAGTTATAACGAACCGAAAGTGCAAGGTCTGAGTAATCATTTGCATCACGATAGCTTGCGCTTATCAGCCAAGCTGGTGTAAAGGCATAGTTTGCCCCCACATGAAATACAGCATTATTTTCGCTCTCTTCGTCGTGCAAACGCTCGTAGCCAACGCCAGCGTTGATCTCAAATGAATCAGTTAATAGATGTCTGATTTGCGCGTTAGCAGACAAAATATCTGCGGTTTCTGAATCAGAACCACTCTGTGAAAAGCTATTAAAAGTTTGATCTTGATATGATACGACTTCTTTAAAGTCAAAATCTGATTCTATTTTTAACTGGCCAATCTTTGCAGAAAAATCAACTTTAGTGCGATCTGATAGCGAATAAATATAGCCTAAACCAATTTCGTAACGGGTCATATCGATATCATAGTCGTAAGAATAAGATACGAGTGTGTCACCTAAATAATTATTATTGCTATCGTAAACACCCGAACCACTGAAATCGGAACGTGATGTTAAATCGTCATTTAAAATTGAATAGTGGCCTGTTACATACCAGTTCTCAGCAAACTGTTTACTGAAACTAAAACCAAAGCCTTTCAGAGATAACTCATCGATATCATCAATTTCTGTCTTTTTATATCCAGCTTCAACATAGTCATAGCTTAATGGTGAAGTGTTTTCTGCTATTACAGCAGTAGAAGCAAGTGATAATGCGCAAGCAAGAAGAGTGTATTTCATTGTTTAATCATCCTAATTATAAATCGCGGACAATCTACCAAAGCGAGCAAGAACCCACAATGGAAACAATATTCGTTTTTGTAGTCTAAATGTAAGAAACTGTTAGAGTCATTAATAAATTAAGTGAGTAGTTATGTAGTATTTAAACTTCGTTAGCGACAAGTTTTAACCACAAAGTGATTAACTGATACTGTTAATTAATATTAGTTAAATAAAGGCAGAGAACTGGTTTTGGTTCGTGGGCGAGGTAGCCGCTTGATAAAAATTA
This sequence comes from Pseudoalteromonas sp. BZA4, assembly GCF_040104395.1. Classification (NCBI taxonomy): domain Bacteria; kingdom Pseudomonadati; phylum Pseudomonadota; class Gammaproteobacteria; order Alteromonadales; family Pseudoalteromonadaceae; genus Pseudoalteromonas; species Pseudoalteromonas sp. BZA4. The sequence goes on along the minus strand of NZ_JBECOT010000011.1, from coordinate 57,223 downwards.
GCAATACGTGCGGCACGCTCGTCTACTTCAACATCACGCTTTGCTGTTTTGGTTTCGCTGGTTTGAGTAGCACTATCTTCGGCATACTCACTGTTTATTTTGAAGGTCGATTTGCCTGAGTCAGCATCGTCATCAACTGATTGACTGGCAAGCTCAGCTTGCGCTGCCATAAGCTTTTGTGTGGCATCGGCAGCAATTGAGCGATCAGCACTTGAAGGCTCTTGAGGTGCAAGCGCAGCTGCACGCACCGTCTGCATTTTTTCAATTGTAGCTTTTGGGTCACCTTTAATTTCAGCAACATCAATTTGCACCTCGCCGCCCACGGCATAGTTTGTACCATCTGGGCCGCGTTGATACTCATAGCTTGGTGAGCCAGCATATTGCCCTCCTACCGCTGCATGCGCTTGTTCATGAATACGCACTTCGGTATCGCGGGCTTTTAGCTCTTTAATTTGCTCAGTGTCTTGTTGCTCTTGCTCTGCAACCTTTTGCTCTTTTTGCTGCTCTTGTTTAGCTTCTTGCTGTTCTTGCTCTGATTGTTCAGGCTCGCCTTGTTCGCTACCTTGTTGGCGCTCTTCAATCACTTTGTCTTCAGCTAGACGACCTTTAGCATCATACGTACCAGCTTCAGAACCTGGCTGCTTGGTTTTATCGCCATCATTAAGGGTTTTATTTTCTGCGTTACTCGGCTTGGTAGCAGCAGGAGGTGGGATCACTTCACGTAACTGATTATCACGGCGAGCACTTTCAGTGTGCACATTCGCTGTGTTGATATTAATCGAAGGAAACGGAGTGACGATATTCATAAGTACTAAACTTTAATATCTATTAATGTACCCAGCACTTCATCAGCAGTCTGAATCGTGTTGATATTAGCTTTTGCATTAAACTCTTCAACTTTTAAATTAACAAGCGACTCATCGATTGGGGCAGGTTGTGAAACTGGCGGAGTTACAGCTTCATTTGGAGTTGCCGCTTGTAATTGGCGTTGTTGAGCTAATTGGGCATCATCTTGCTGATCAATTGAGGCACGGCTAATCTCAGCGCTCGCCTTTTCGATACCTTGGCTTGCACGGTTATAACCTTCTACCGCATTATTAAAAACAGAACTGATTGGCATAACACCCTCCAACAGTGAGATCTACCCGTTAAGTATCGCTCATAAAACGAGCAAAATAAAGCTAAATCCCGCTATTTTTCTGGCCTCTCAGCGAGTTTTGCTTAACACATTGATTTCAGTGCTGATATAAATGCCGCTTTATGTGAAATAAAAGGCGCGTGTGAGGCCTTATCTAAAACTTCATATTCAAACTGAGGTTGTAAGGCATGCATTTTTTCAATCGCTCGATAAGGTACTAATGAATCTAAGCGACCGAAAATACCACGCACAGGTACGCTAAGGTTAGCGAATAGCTCACGTAAATCATCCTGCTGTAAAATGTCTAAGCCCGCACTTAAAGCTTGCTCTTGAGGCGCTGGGTATTGGTTCAAAAGTGCTTTTAATTGCTTAATGTCATCTCGCGCTGATTCACTGCCCATCGCTTGTATCGCCAAAAACCGTTCTATCGTTTTTTCTCTATGGCTAACCAGCTGATCTTTAAATGCATTTAATACGTCAGGTTTGATACCCGGCCATTCATCGGTTTGCGCAAAAAAGGGGGTTGAGGCAACCAATACAACCTTTGCGACTTTGTCAGGCCAATGTGCTGCAATATACAAGGCAAAAAGCCCGCCCAACGACCAGCCAACAAGAATAGACTTTTCATTTAGCTGTGTACTTAGTTGCTCAGCTGCATCGTGCAAAGTGTAAGGTGTGGGAATAGACTGTGCGTTACCAAAGCCAGGTAAATCGAGGCAACGGACTTCACCATCATGAAAAAACTCAAGCTCAGGTTTGATCACTTGCCAAACCCCTTGGTTCATTCCCCAGCCATGTAATAGCACCATCTCATTTTGCATATTTTGTATTTCCCAACCACACTTAGCGCTCATAATAGCGTTTAAAGGAATGAATGCAATGTCTCACTTACCTCACACCTTAAAACTAGGGCTAGACGCACTATTCCCCAACTTTTGCATTAGCTGCCAGAATCACATACAGGCTGATCAAGCTTTGTGTCAGTATTGTTTAGATGACCTCAATTTATTTGACCTTACACACCATCCAAACCTGTTACATCGACCTGATATCTGTGATGCATTTCCTGATAGTAATTTTGATCATCTAATTGCCTGTGCTTGGTATCAAGCGCCTTTTAAACTTTGGCTCAAGCAATTGAAGTTTAATGACCAGCAATATTTTCGTGTGGCGCTACAACAAGTAATACAGAGGCAGCTGCAGTTAGCTCATCAAGTTAATTCAAGTTGGCCCGATCTTTTTATTGTGCTACCACTGCATAATCAACGCTTTTTAGCGCGCGGCTTTAATCAGGTAAGCCAAACTTGGCTGCCTGTTTTGAAAAACCAGCAATGTACTGTTAGCTCAGCTCTTTACAAGCAAAAAGCAACCAAAGCGCAATCACAGTTAAGTAAAGCGAAAAGAGTTAAAAATCTACAAAATGCCTTTGTTTGTCAGCAAGATTTAACAGGAAAAACCGTGGCGATTATTGATGATGTGATGACCTCTGGCGCAACCATAAATGCTGCGACAGAAGCCATAAAACATGCAGGGGCAAAGCAAGTATGGGCTATGCTCACTTGCCTAACGGGGTTAGGCAATCTGCATTATGATTAATTGTGATTACTTATCACCAGAGGCATGAAAGGCATTACCAAAAAATAAGGCATTGCTTAGTAATCGACTCGTGCCGTACCAGTAACCACGGAATACAGGGTTATCTGTCATGCCTATCACACTGCCTTTGCCATATGAATGCGCAATGAGGCCTGCCGCGCCCGCGACTTGCTCTACATTTACGTCATCAGTAAAGCCAGCTAGAAGCGGTTTATCTGTGTAAGTAAGCACATTAACAAATGGGGCATCTGACTTCTCAAGTAGCCAAGTGCTATTCTTAAATACAGGTAATGTATTACGGTTAATCGAATACGTAAGTGGATGAGATAAATCCACTGAGGTATTAAAAATTGCACCGGCAATACGCTGACGACCTGCTAAGTCATCTTTATCAGCATAAGTAAGTCCTGTTGTATCAAAGGCACTGGCTACATCGCGACGAGATAAGTAGTTTGCTTTTAGTAGCTGCTGATCAGCTAAGAACTTAGCACCACCTTTATGACCCCAAATAACACCGCCTTTACGAACCCACGACTTAATAGCCACTTTAGTCGCATCATCAAGGCGATTGAAATTTCCGTGCGCTAAAATAATATGGCTGTAGTTCTCAAGGTCGATGTTACCTAAGCGCTCCATTTCGATAATGCTTGGCGCGGTGCCAACAAAACGATCTAAGTAATACCACACTTCACCAAGCTCATACTGGCTAGTTCCTTGACCACCCACGAGTAATACTTTAGGCGCTTTCACAACCGCCATTGCACGAGAACCTAAATCAGCACCTTTAACCGTTAAGCCCGAACTAATTGGCGTAATTTCAATGCCAAACTCATTCTGTGCTTGGTTTAAATAACTAACCCAGTTGCTATCAGTTTGCAGACCAGCAGGAACAAGAATACTACCTGGTTCAAACGCTATTTCACCTGATGGCGTTTTTGCTGTAAGTGGGCTTAATGCCACGCGTGCTTTCACACCTTGTTCAAGCAAGCTATTAAGCATTTTTGGCGCTAGGTAATCATCCCATTTAAATGCATAGGCATAGCTTTGCGGTAATGCTGCAAAGCTTGACTTAACACTTTGTTGCCAAGGCATTTTAGCCACATTTAAGCCCCAGTTGCTGCTTACCTTTGCAAATTCTAAATTAAAGGCATGAGCAAGTGTCCAGCCAGATACATCATAAAAGGTATTATCAACAAAACGCTGTTGCTCACTGAAAATTGCTTTAATTAAACGAAATTGTGGCTGTGCTAATGGCACATAATAGCTCTGCTCAGAAAAGCTTTGCCCGTTTACTTTTAGCGGCTCTTCTAACATGTACGCATTGATTTGATGTTGTCTAAGTAAATCAAGGAAGTATTGCATGCGGCTTTGATCAGCGCCGCCTTTAACTACATAACCTTTAAAGTCTTCATCACCAGCAAGATCAACTGCTTTGTTGTAAAATTTTGCTTGATAATCAAGTAAGTCTGTACGGTTATCAATCGCCGCTTGGAACGTCGATAAGCTTGTTAATAACTGATTTTTAATCGTAAACGGGAAGCTTAACGGGCCGTTAATAGTTTCTTGTAAGTGACCACGCGAACTCGCTTGTTCAAATAAGATGCCTACACCGCCATTTACGTCTGGGTAAGTTGAGCCTTTACCATAGTAAAAGTCATCAAAGCTTTCTTCTGTGAAGTAAAGTGCATTGTGCTCATCAAGTGTTTTTGCATGATAGTTTGCAATGGCTTTTGTCAGCGTGACATTTTCTTCAGGCGTAATTGGGTGCTTACGAGTTGGGATCCCTGGTTGGAAAAAGTAAGTGCTGTTTGGGCCCATCTCATGAAAGTCAGTTAGGATATTCGGTTTCCATTGGTGAAACTGTGCAATGCGCGCACGCGATTCAGGGTGCTGCAGTAACAACCAGTCACGGTTTAAATCAAACAAGTAATGGTTAGTACGACTACTTGGCCAACTTTCGATATGCTCGCGAGTTTGTGGATCTGATGATAACTTCATGCCACGGTTGCTGTTTGCCCAATTTGCAAAACGCGCTAAGCCATCTGGGTTTAATGATGGGTCTAGTAAAATAACCGTGTTGTTAAGTAAGGCGTCGATTTCTGGCCCCTGTGCGGCTGCAAGGTAATACGCAACGAGAAGCGATGCGTTGCTGCCTGATGATTCATTACCGTGAACACTGTAACCCATCCAAACAACCGCAGGCTGTTTGCTTGAGTCACTTTCCCCACCATTTAGGCGAGCTAAATGCGCCTTGCGGATTTGCTCAACTTGGCCAAGTTTGTCGGACGCTGTAACCGTTAGCATCACCAGTGGACGCTGCTCATGAGTGCGACCGATTACTTTAAAATTCATTCGGTCACTTTTTTCAGCAAGAATTTGCATATATTGCACAAGTTGATCGTGACGTACATGCCACTCACCCACTTCGTAGCCTAACACCTGCTGAGGAGTCGGAATACTTGGGTCAAATTTCACATCTTGTTCAAAGTAATAAGAAAGAGGTTTTGCTAATGCGCTAACGCTCACTAGCATGGTTAATATTGTTATTATGAAACGCATAGATAGCACCCGTAATTATTTGATGTTTTAACGCTACCATTCGATAAAATAGATGCAACTTTTTACGCTCAACACTGGCGACAACACGATGAGCGGAGTATGATACACAGTATCCGAGTAATTTAGTCAAGTATAGTCCGTTTTATGATCTCTATTTCTGAATCTGCACAATCTCATTTTGCTAAACTTTTAGCAGACCAAGCTGAACAAACAAACATTCGTGTGTTTGTAGTAAACCCAGGTACTTCGCAGGCTGAGTGTGGTGTTTCTTACTGCCCAGAAGACGCCGTTGAAGCGACTGATATTCGTCTACCATTCAATGGTTTTGATGCCGTTGTTGATGCAGAAAGCGCCCCTTTCTTAGAAGAAGCTGAAATCGATTTTGTAACTGACAAAATGGGTACTCAGTTAACGCTTAAAGCACCTAATGCAAAAGCACGTAAACTTAGCGATGATGCATCACTACAAGAGCGTGTTCAACACATGCTTGAAACCGAAGTTAATCCTCAGCTCGCTAACCACGGCGGTCAAGTAAGCCTAGTAGAAATTACTGCTGACGGTATCGCGGTACTGCAATTTGGCGGTGGCTGTAACGGTTGTTCAATGATTGACGTCACACTTAAAGAAGGCATCGAGAAAGAAATGATCGCCAAGTTTGACGAAATCAACGGTGTAAGAGACATTACTGATCACCAATCTGGTGAACACTCTTACTACTAACCGGTATCTAAAGCATGCTTAAAAAATGGGTATTTCGCTTAGGCAGCGATCCCAAGTTAAGCTTAAAACGCTTTCTTCGCGGCCTAGCACTGTTTGTGCTAGCCGTGATTTTTATTGCCATAGGTTACTATGGACCCGCACTATTTCAATTAATTGGCCTAGTCATACTAGCTGTGGCTTTATTCTTTGCTGGTTGGGGCTACTTAGGTATTTTTGCCAACCGTTTTGCACAAGTTTTAGAGCGCTCATCCCCAAAAGATCACGACCCCGATCTTTGGAAATAAATCTTCAGCGATAATTTACTCTAATAATTGCTGGTTGTTGACAATTTTACGGTAGCGAAACCACAGCGTTAATCCGCGTATCAGCATAAAGCTGGTCATCGCAAACCATAAACCATGATTTTGCCAGCTACTCACTACCCAAAACAGTCCAAAAAAGCCCACTAGAGCACTAAATAGCATAGTATTACGCATGTCTTTAGCACGGGTTAAACCGACAAATACGCCATCAAATAAAAAGCAGCCCATCGCCGCAATAGGCAATATAATCACCCAAGGAAGATAAACCGTTGCAAGGCTGATAACTTCAGGCACATCGGTAAGTAAGCGAATAATTGCCTCACCAAATAATAAAAATATAAGGCTATAAAACAACGCAAATAACCCGCCCCAAAACAAGCTCAAATTAACCCATAACTTAATCTGCTTAGCGCTGTGCTCACCTTTCGCTTTACCGACCTTTGCCTCACTTGCATAAGCAATACCATCAAGCGCAAAGCTCACCAACATTAAAAAGTTTAGTAACACGGCATTAGCCGCTAAGGTTGTTTCGCCGATACGTGCGCCATAAAAAGTCATAAAGCTAAAACATAGCTGGAGTGCTAATGAGCGAATAAAAATATCGCGATTTAAGCTTACTAAATCAAGTAACTTAGCAACACTTAACCAGGCTTTCACAGCAAGGTTAACACCTTGTTTTTTAGCGAGCTGTGCAACTAACAGAAGTGCAAAAGCAAGGGCGATATAATCAGCGATTAAAGACGCCCACGCAGCTCCAGCCACACCCCAATCAAGAAACACCACAAAATAAATATCAAGCACAATATTGGTTATATTGGTGATAAGTAATAAATAAAACGGCCCTCGACCATAATGAACACCTAGCATCCAACCAAGTAAAACCAAGTTACACAAAGCAGCGGGTGCACTAAAAATACGAATCGAAACATAGCTATTTGCTTGTTCTAAAACAGCTTCATTCGCATTTGATAAATATGCCATTAAGGATTGAATAGGTATACTCAGCGCTATTAATAACAGCGCTACCGCTGTTGCTAGTAACAAGCTGCGCTTTAATAGCTCAGCAAGTAAGGTGTGATCGCTTTTACCATAGGCCTGGGCAACTAATCCTGTGGTGCTCATGCGCAAAAAGCCTGCTAGCCAAAATAATAACGAGATAACTGCTGAACCGAGCGCTATACCAGCTAAATAGTGAGCGCTTCCTAAGTGGCCGATTACAGCAGTATCAACTAAACCTAACATTGGCACGGTAATATTTGATAAAATCATCGGACCGGCTAATAACAGTAAACTTTTATGGTGTGCCTTATGACGTTTAAGAAAATGTTTCATTTAGTATTTGCAGTCCTGTTAGGTTTATCTTTGCGTGCCCATGGCGCAGTCATTCTACAGTATCACCACGTCAGTGAAAGCCTTCCTGCGGTAACCAGTGTCAGCAGCGAAACATTCACTGAACACATGCAATATTTAAAAGATAATAACTTCAACGTTATTCCACTAGATGAACTCATTACCTCGTTACAAGCAGGCCAACCGCTAACAGATAAAACCGTCGCAATAACCTTCGATGATGGCTACAAAAATAACTATGAAGAAGCTGCGCCCATCTTAGAAAAATTTGACTATCCGTACACTATTTTCGTAAATCCCGAGCTAATTGATGAAGGCAAAAGCTATGTGATGACATGGCAGCAATTAAAAGAGCTAGCAAATAAAGGGGCGTTAATTAGCAACCACACGCAAATTCATAATTACTTGCATCGCAAACAGCCAGGCGAAAGTGAAGAAGCATGGCTTGCACGTACTAAAGAAGACATTTTATCTGCCCAGCAGCGCATTAAAGAAGAAATTGGCCATGATTACAAATACCTTGCTTACCCTTATGGCGAGTTTAATAATTCACTGCAACAACTAGTAAAATCGCTAGGATTTGTTGGTATAGGTCAGCACTCAGGGGCTGTAGGTATCCATTCTGACTTTACCCGGTTACCACGCTTTCCGGCATCGGGCTTTTATTCAAAGCTTGATACGCTTGCCACTAAACTCGACTCTCAAGCATTCACTATCAAACAGCTCACCTATTCAGATAGCGTGACGGACGAAAACCCGCCAAGTTTAAGCATTCAATTTGATATGCAGGACTTTCATAAAAGCCAGTTTGCTTGTTATGTATCAGGTATTGGTCAAGCTGATTTAACCTGGCTTAGTAAAGATACGGTGAAGATCACATCACCTGAAAAGCTGAAAAAGGGCCGCTCTCGCTTTAACTGCACGGCCCCTTCTATCGCGAAGAAAGGCAGCTATTATTGGTTCTCTCAACCTTGGGTTATTGTACCTTAACGGCTTGTTTTAGCATTTGCGCTGTGACTTTATCTAGGCGAACCACTTCATTAGCCGCATTAAGCTCTACAGCAGCTTTTGGCATGCCCCATACCACAGACGATAATTCATCTTGCGCTATGGTGTAGGCTCCTGCTTGATTTAATGCTAATAAGCCTTGCGCGCCATCACTGCCCATACCGGTCAATAACGCCGCTACTGTCGCTTTAGGGCAAGCAACAACGAGGGAGTTAAATAGCACATCAACTGCTGGACGATGGCGATTAACCAGCTCGCTCGAATCAAGCTGGCAAAACAAGCCGCCTGCTTTTTTTACAACACTCAAATGCTGATCGCCCGGTGCAATATACGCCCAGCCTGGTTGTAGCTTATCGCCATGCTCAGCTTCTTTTACGTTGATTTTGCACGTTCTATCCATGCGCATTGCAAACGAGGTACTAAAGACCGGCGGAATATGCTGTGTAATAACAATCGGTGGGCAGCTTTCTGGCATGCGCACGAGTACTTCTTTAATTGCCTCGGTGCCACCCGTTGAAGCCCCAATGGCTAGTACGCTATTGGCCTTAAATTGCAATGTAGCTAAGGCGCTGTCGTCTTCAACTTTTGTTTCTTTAAAAGCTCGCACTCTTGCACCAGCTGCAGTACGCACTTTTTGATGTAATAAATGGGCATAACGCTGAAGATTTTCAGTGACATTGATAGTTGGCTTAGCAATAAAGTCAACAGCACCAATTTCGAGGGCTTCCAGTGTGATTGGTGAACCTTTTTGAGTTAATGTTGAAATCATTACCACTGGCATAGGTCGCAGGCGCATCAAGTTTTTCAAAAAACTTAACCCATCCATTTTCGGCATTTCGATATCTAATGTTAAGACATCGGGATTAAGGCGCTTAATTAAATCTCGGGCTTGATAAGGGTCTTCTGCCGCACCAACGACTTGAATGTCTTGCGCTTGCTCGAGAACTTCCTTGAGTAAACCACGGATCAGAGCAGAATCATCAACTATGAGTACTTTGATCATATGCTCTCCTAAAATAATTCAATATCCGTTTCTGCATCTTGCTGCTCAATATCGTGTAAGTATTTAATTTCACGTTTTTCGAGTTTATCAGAGTGCAATTCACGCATTTTTTTGACCTGAGCCTTGCCTGTTTGCGGATCAAACATCACCTTACGTGGCCAAGGTCCGCCAACATCATGGGATACTAAATCCAAACCCTCTTCAAGTACATAGGCATTTGCAAAACGAATGTTGCCAACACCAATATCTGTCATTGAACGGATTATTTTCCCGCCGCCAAACAGCTTTACTTTGAGGTTGCGTCTAGAAGCACCATTTTTTAGGATTTCATTGATCAAGTATTCCATTGCCCAGTTGCCATAACGACAGTTAAGGCTGTGTGCGTTGCTCGGATCAACGCCTTTTTCTGCTGGCAGCATAAAGTGATTCATCCCACCAATGCCTAATCCTTCATCGTAAATGCATGCAGCAATACACGAACCTAACACAGTTGTGATCAATTCATCAGACTTAGACACATAAAATTCGCCTGGTAATACTTTAGCAACCACTTTATGGCGCTTGCCATCCCAAAACCGCTTAACGTGATCAAAACCGGGAAGTACAGGTTTAAAATGACTACTCATAGACCACCTTTTTGATAGATAGTTTGGCCTAAATTCTTAAACTCTTTATGGTCCTTACCCAGTGTTTCGGAATGCCCCAAGAATAAATGACCTGAATCGGTCAACAAATCGTAATAACGTTTAAATAGAGTATCTTTCGTCGGCTTATCGAAGTAGATAACTACATTGCGACAAAAAATAACATCAAACGGCCCTTTCATAGGCCAGCTTTGTAATAAGTTTAGACGTTTAAAGAAAATATTCTTTTGTAGTTCGGGTTTTACTTTATATAACTGACCGTCATGGCTTTTTAGAAACCAGCGCTTAAGTTGGCTTTTGTCTAAACCATTCACATTGGCAGCGGTATAGGTGCCAGCCTGTGCTTTAGCAAGCACATTTGAGTCTAAGTCAGTAGCTAGGATTTTCACATCCCAGCCAGATGGAAATAGACTGCTTAAGGTCATAGCAATGGTATAAGGCTCTTCGCCGGTCGAGCAACCAGCAGACCACACCCTTACACGCTTTTGTTTAGCATTACTAATCAGCAGTTTGGGGACTATGGTATTTTTTAGATAACTAAAGTGATGTGGCTCACGAAAGAAAGAAGTCAGATTAGTGGTTATGGCATTAATAAACTCACTAAACTCTTGCTCTTTATTCTCTTCAAGAAAGTCTAAATATTCTTTAAAGTTCTTAAGCTTATGTTGGCGAATACGTCTTGCTAAACGCGAGTAAACCATCTCGCGTTTGTGTTCTGCTAAGACAATGCCGCAAGCATCGTACACTTGTGACGAAATAGCTTTAAAATCACTATCCGTTAATAAAAACTCTTTCATGAGCCTGACCCTGCAGCTGTAACATTAGATGCAATTAACTAGTTAGAATTTAGTTGGGAAGAGTTTTAAAACTCTTCCCACTCATCACTAGGGTCAACAAAGTTATTGCCTTTTGGCGCTGAACGCACAGGTGAGCTTGGCGTTTTAGGAGCTGGGGCTGAACTTGCGCGGCTTGTAATATCCATCTCGTTATTTGATAACGAGAAGAAGTTTAATAAGCGGCTCATATCATTCGCTTGCTCAGCCATTGATTCACCTGCGGCAGATGCTTGCTCAACTAAAGCAGCATTTTGCTGAGTCATTTCATCCATTTGAGCAATGGCTTTATTAACTTGTTCAATACCAGAGCTTTGCTCTTCAGAAGCTTGAGCAATATCAGAAATCATTGCTGTAACTCTTTGCACCGCCGTAACAATTTCTTGTAATGTTGAACCCGATTCATTAACCAGTAATGTACCATCCTCAACTTTGCCAACACTGTCTCGGATCAATTCTTTGATTTCTTTTGCTGCAGCAGCTGAACGTTGCGCTAAATTACGAACCTCACCAGCAACAACCGCGAAACCTCGGCCTTGTTCACCTGCTCGTGCAGCTTCGACAGCGGCATTCAGCGCAAGTAGATTTGTTTGGAAAGCAATTTCATCAATGACACTGATGATGTCTGCAATCTTCTTACTTGATTCATTAATTGCTGACATACTGATTACAGCGCGATTTACAACTTCGCCACCTTTTTGTGCTTTAGTACGTGTTTCTTCAGCAAGTTCATTTACTTCTTTAGCATTATCAGCATTTTGACGAACTGTACTGGTCATCTCTTCCATGCTTGATGCTGTTTCTTCAAGTGATGAAGCCTGCTCTTCTGTACGTTGACTTAAATCAGCATTACCTTGCGAGATTTCTTCTGCACCACTAGCAACCAGCGTTGCTGAGGTATTAATGCGATTAATCACTTCAGTAAGCTTATCAGCCGTGGCATTTGCATCACGTTTTAACTTATCGAATGAACCTTGATAGTCTTGCTCAATACGTTTTGATAAGTCACCGTTCGCCATAGCATCAAGCATATTGCCTGTATCTTTTACTGCATCATCAACAATGCTGACAAGGCTATTTAAGCCCTGTGCCAGGCGTAAGAAGAAACCTTGTTTACCCGCTTCTTCTACACGGGCTTCTAAGTCACCACTCCCCGCAGCAGCAACCAGACCCGCAATTTCTTTTTCAATCGCCACTTCAGCAGTTCTGTCTTCCCACTCCACAACCGTACCAATACGTTCGTTTTCTGGGGTGAAAATAGGGTTTGCAACCAAGCCAAAAGTACGACCGCCAACTTGAATTTCCGTGCTGTAAGTATCACTTAACTTAGCCAGCATGTTGCGCTGATGTGCTGGATTTTTATGGAACACATCGATATTTTGACCCACTAGATTATTACTATTGAAGTTAGGTAAGTCTTTACGTAAATCACTTTCAGCAATTTTCATCATGCTCAGAACAGCGTCGTTCATATAAATAATGTTGTTGTTAGAGTCAGCAATCATGGTATTAGTTGCCACACGGTCTAACGCGCGTCGAACACGAAGATTCTCTTCAGCTTCACGTTTTTCCGCTTCAGCTTTATTTACGCTATCAGTAATATCTTGCCACTCAACAATAGTACCTAAACGCTTACCCGAAGCGCTCACCCAAGGAGTCGCAATCAAGCTAAAAATAAGCCCCGCCAAACGCAATGTGGTTTTGTATGGTTCAGATAATGTTTTGAGTAATTCACGTTGGTGTGATGGTTGTTTATGAAAATCATCAACACACGTACCCACTAAATTCGCCACAGAGAAGCCAGGTAGCACTGTTTGTAACGCTGATTCGCGAGCTTGCAGCATTTGCTTTACTTGCTCATTAACGAAAACAATTTTTAAATCATTATCGGCAATCATCACATTTGCTTGGCAAACACGCAGCGCATTTGATAAATCGGCATCTCGTTTTGACTGACGTTCAAGTTCTTTTTGCGGTGTAATGTCAGTCGCAAATTTGATAACTTTAGTGACATTGCCATTGCTATCAATAATTGGGTTATAGGTACCTTGGATCCAAACTTGTTTGCCATTTTTACCGAAACGCTTAAATTCATCAACAAAGAACTCACCGCTGCGTAATCGCTGCCAAAACTGTTGATACTCTGGGCTTTGCGACTCTTGTTCAGCAACAAACATAGAGTGGTGTTGCCCTTGGATCTCTTCGAGTCGGTAACCCATGGTGTTTAAGAAATTAGCATTGGCAGTTATGATCTGCCCCGACGGTTGAAACTCAATCATCGCTTGCGACTTTTTAAGCGCCGCAATAACTAAATCACTTTCCGACTCAACATTTTTAGGACTGCTAAACCATCCCATACCCTTCACCTTCTTGTTAATCTACCCAGTTAAATGTCCATTGTTTTTTGTAGGTCAAGTAATGCGACCATTTTCTCACCCACATTGACTAAACCCGCAACAAATTGCGCGTTGTCTGAGTCAGACAAATGTGGCACTGCCTTCGCTTCATGCTCAGCAATGCTATAGACATCCGAGACGGCATCAACGGCGATGCCCATAATTTTACATGTATTTTCAAGCTGTACTTTTAGAACAATCACAACGGTTAACGGCCCGTATTCGATGGCTGAAATACCAAAACGAAGCCTTAAATCAATAATAGGCACTATAGTGCCGCGCAGGTTGATAACCCCTTTGACGAAATCTGGTGAATTAGGGATCACCGTAATTTCTTCCCAACTGCGAATTTCTTGCACCGTTAAAATATCAACACCATACTCTTCTTCAGCCATGAAGAAGGTTAAAAACTGTTTTACATCTTGATCTTGTTCAAGGTTTAGCTTGTTATGCAGGTCGTCGTGCTGTGCAATCATGACGCCTCCAAATTCGCTTTTGATTCAATAATCAATTCTTGGCTCCCAGGCTTTCTAAGCCCAGATAATTTAATCAAACCACTAATATCAACAATCAAAGAAACACGACCATCCCCTAGAATTGTCGCCCCCGAGACACCATCAACTTTTTTATAATTGGCCTCTAAGCTTTTGATTACCACTTGCTGTTGCGACAATAAGTCATCAACTAATAAACCTACTTTTTGGTTGTCACTCTCAACGACAACCAACAAGGTTTTATCAAGCGTTTCAATCGCCCCTTTATGATTGAAAATATTATAAAGCCTTAAGATTGGAATATATTCATCACGTAAGCGCAGCACATCTAAGTCTTTGCCTACCCGACTCACTTTACTAATATCGATTTGCAATGATTCAATTATCGAAATCAGCGGGATGATGTAAGTATGCTCAGCAATTCGGACTAACTGCCCATCTAAGATAGCCAGCGTTAGCGGTAAGCGAATTGTAAATGTCGAACCTACGCCTGGTGCAGAAGCCACTTCAACAGAGCCACTAAGTGCTTCGATATTTCGCCTTACTACATCCATACCAACGCCACGACCTGATAAGTCGCTGACTTGATCGGCTGTAGAAAATCCTGGTAAGAAAATAAGCTCGTTGATTTCGTTATCAGACAACTCATCGGTTTCTGAAATTAGGCCGTTTTTAATTGCCTTTTCACGAATTTTAGTGGTATTCAGGCCCTGACCATCGTCCATAATTTCGATAACGATATTGCCACCTTGATGAAACGCATTGAGCGTTACAGTACCAACAGGGTCTTTTCCCGCTGCAACGCGTTTATCAACGGTTTCTAAACCATGATCTAAGGAATTTCTCACTAGATGCACCATAGGATCAGAAAGCTTCTCCATCACCGTTTTATCTAGTTCGGTTTGTTCACCAAGTAATTTAAGCTCAACTTGTTTATCAAGCTTTTGCGAGATATCGCGTACTAAGCGAGGAAAGCGACTAAACACAAAGCTGATAGGCAACATGCGAATACGCATGACATTTTCTTGTAAGTCACGGGTATTATGTGCCAGTTGTGCTAAGCCCTCTTGTAATGAGGCTATAGTTGCTTCAGTGATCTCTTGCTCACCCAATTGACTTAACATCGCTTGGGTAATCACTAATTCACCCACCATGTTGATCAATGAATCAACTTTGTCGATACCAACCCTGATTGAGGTTGATTCTGCATTGGCTGTGGTTGCTTTAACTGGCGCTGGCTTTTTCGTATCAGTGATTGGTTTAACTGCTGCTGGTTCAGCCTCTTGCGCTGGCGCAGCCTCTTCAGCAACAGTTTCAACAGCGGCAACCTCTTCATCACCAAACAAACCACCACATAGCGTAATAGTGATATCAGCATCATCTTCAACCCACTCGAAAATTTCTTCGATGCAGCTTTGCTCTTTGTCTGTGGTTAAGAAAAAGCGCCACGACAAAAAACAATCTTCAGGGGCAAGGTTAGTAATATCGGGCACATCATCTTGAAAGGCTTGTGTTTCAAGTTCTCCCAATTCCGCTAATTCACTGATCATGTACAGTGGTTCATTACCGGTTTTAAATAAATGATGGTGTGGTTTGAAATCGATTTGATAGGTGTTAAAGCTGCTTTCGCTAACAGCTTCTTGCGTTGGCTCTGGTGCTTTACTTGTAGCACGCATACCAAGAATTTCTTCAAATTTAATACGCAATTCATCAGCTTCAGTTAGATCTGGCTGCTGCTCAGCTTGTAAAGTTCTGAGTAAAGCCCGTAAACAGTCAACTGATTTTAAAAGTAAATTTACATGCTCAGCAGTAAGATCTCGTGAACCTTCACGAATTTGATCTAAAAGGGTTTCGAGAACATGAGTAAAGTCTGCAACAGCACTAAAACCAAAGGTACCGCTGCCTCCTTTTATTGAATGCGCAGCGCGAAAAATTGTATTTATGGTCTCTAAGTCTTCTTCGCCAGGCACTAAGTTTAATAACTCAGCCTCCATAGCGTCGAGTCCTTCGAAGCTTTCTTCGAAGAATACTTCAAAAAATTGGCTTAGATCTATACTCATGCCCCGCTCCTATTATTAGCGAATCACTTTTTTCAATACCGCTAACAATTGCTCAGGATTAAATGGCTTAACAATCCAACCAGTTGCACCAGCAGCTTTACCTTCAGACTTTTTATCAAGACCCGACTCTGTGGTCAGCATCAGTAAAGGTGTGAACTTATAATTAGGTAAGCTACGTAATTCACGAATAAGGGTAATACCATCCATTACCGGCATATTCACATCAGAAATAACAGCATCAAAGCCTTGTTGTTTTGCGATATTTAAAGCTTCGCTGCCGTCTTTCGCTTCTGTCACATCAAAGCCAGCTTTTTTAAGCGTAAAACCAACCATTTGGCGCATAGATGCAGAATCGTCTACTGCTAAAATTCTTTTCATAAAAACCTCTTAATTGGCATTCTCAAGCACAAGATAATGGCTTAAGCCCAAACTATTAATTGCCTGTTGCAACGGCTTACTCTCGCCAACCCAAATAATTTTGTGTTGCACCGAAAGCAAATGCTTCTGTAATGCACATAAAAGCTGAATTGATGCTGTGTCAGCACGGGTCACTTCACTGATATCCAAACAGATATCATCATTTGCTGATAACTCTTGGAGCAAATCTTGATGGAGTGTTTCAACCTGACTAATAGCTAATTCTGTAGGGAGCTTTAACATTACTTATACCTTCCCTGCTTTAAACAATTCATAACAAAAGCTTAGACTGACTAAATAAAAATGCCATAATTTGAATCAAAAAATAGTAAAATTTTTTAGTAGCTTAGACATTTATATCAAAAAAGGAAGCTTTTCTTTTGCGGAAAATGACTCCTTAACCAAGAAAGTTTACTTTGCGTAATAATCTGCTATTTTTTTGAACTCTTCAGTCAAAGTTGTGGCGTTTATTAATGGCACGCTGCCTTGTTTAAATTCAGGCTTAAAAATCGCACGTACCGAGCCATCGCCATCAACCATCACTACCGACGCGCTATGATCAACGGCATACTCTTGCTCATCACTATCGTTAATTGCGTAAATTAAGCCAAGCTCTCTAACAAATGGAAAAAGTTGCTTGTGCGGACCTGACACAGCAAGAAAGTCGGGATTGAAGTAATCAATGTAGGCTTTGCGCTTTTCGGTTGTATCACGTTTTGGATCTACGGCAACAAACCATACTTGCACTTTGTAATCTTGGCTTAGCTGCTTTTGCACTGCAGTTAACTTCGCCAGTGTCATTGGACATATATCAGGGCAACTGGTATAGCCTAAAAAGACCAAATTCCAATGCCCCATAAACTGACTGTTATCAGCGGGCGCACCATGTTGATCGGTTAATAAAAACGGACTAATCGGCTTTGCCTGCTCATAAACCAGTGCTTCGACTTCAGGTGCGCTGTTGTTTTTACCACAACCGGTTACAAACAATACCGCACTGAAACATAAAAAAGCGACGATTCGCGTCATAAAACTAACCATTTATCAATGAATAAGGCGATAAAGAGTAGCATTAAATGCACGATTGAAAAACGAAATAAGTCCATTGCTGTATCATCTTTTGGGGCAATTTTTAGTTTTAACGCTTTATAAATGAATATCGCGTTTAAAACGCTTGCACCTAATAAGTAAATTAGCCCTGACATGCCAATTAAATAAGGCAGCACACATACCAAAGCAAGCAAAATGCTGTAGCCAACAACGCAAGTTTTACAAAATTCGATACCGTGAGTAACAGGCAACATAGGAATTTTTGCCCGCTCATAATCGCTTTTACGTGCAATCGCTAATGCCCAAAAATGTGGTGGGGTCCAAGTAAATATAATCATCACTAACAGCCAAGGAGCCGCAGCCATATGGCCTGTTTCAGACACCCACCCTAACAGGGGGGGCATAGCACCAGCCAAACCACCAATAACAATATTTTGCGGTGTAGCACGCTTTAAAAATGAGGTGTAAATAAAGGCATAGCCGACAAGCGCAAACAAAGTAAGAATGGCTGTGAGTGTATTCGCCCATACCATAAGCATAACAAAACCTAGCACACCAATAGTCGCTGCAAAGCTCAAAGCATGTTGTTTACTGAGCCGACCTTTTGCCACAGGACGATGACGTGTACGTGCCATTTTACTATCGATTTCACTATCAACAACATGATTGATCACGGCAGCAGCAGCCGACAGCAAGCCAATGCCTAGCAAACTTGCAAGCTGCACAAATATCCCTCGCCCAACATCGGGAGCTAATGCCAAACCAACCCAAGCAGTGAGTACAAGCATAGCAACTACTTTAAACTTACTGATAGCTAAGTAATCTTTAAGTAACTCTGAGCTTTGAATAAATAATGATTTTTCTGAGCTTAGTAATAATGCCATCACAGCCTCCTAGGTTCTTATTTTTAAGTGGAAGCATAGTCTTACCATGCTAAGCAGTAACAATGCGGCCATTAGGTTGTGCGCAAGCGCAACACTTAATGGGAAGTGCCAGTGCACAACAGCTAGGCCTAAACAGATTTGGCACAACAAAGCGATTAACACAGTGACTGTGCAGTGCTTAATTTTTCGTGAGTAACAGCGTGAATATATGCGCCACATGATCAGTGCTAACACCACACAAGTAACCAGCGCCCAAATGCGATGCAGTAAGTGAATAGACATACGCGCTTGCTGCGATAAAACGCCATATTCATAGGTACTGTGCTCAAGCGGTAGCTGAAACACACTCTTCAAAGAAAACGGTTGTCCGTAGCTACACAGCGGTAAGCCATTACAATGCGGAGCGGCGTAATTTGCTGCAAGCCAGCCACCCAACGCAATTTGCAGTATTAGTACCACCAAGCCCACCAGCGCTAACTGATAATATGGCTTTGCGCCGCTATCACTGCTAGCAACAGGGTCAGTCTTTAAACGTAGATACAATAAAAACAGCAACGACAAGATACTAAAACCGCCGAGCAAATGCCCCATAACAACCAAAGGCTGTAGGTTCATAGTGACAGTCCACATGCCCAATACGGCTTGGAATACCACCAATAATAATAGTGCTAATGGCAGTTTAACCGGCGTATTTGGATATTGGCGTTTTAACCAGGCAAAAACAAACAAGGCTAAAATAAGTAAACCAAGGGCACCGGCAAAATAGCGATGGATCATTTCTTTCCATGCTTTCGCTGCTTCAAACATCATATCAGGGTAGTTTTGTTCAACATGTAACAGAGCAGTTTCATGTTTTGGCACAGTTAAAAATCCATAGCAACCAGGCCAGTCAGGGCAACCAAGCCCAGCATCACTCAGCCGTGTATAGGCACCAAGCCCAACAACTAAGATAGAGAAGAAAACCGTAATTAAGACTAAATATTTATAATTTTTATACATCTTTATCCCCTTAATGAGGTTTAACTTGAACGCGCATAGTTAAGTAGTTTCTTTAAGTCTTTAAGTAAGCCTTTTTGAATCAGTCTGTTTTGTTCTGGCTCAGCCGTGTAGGGGTAATGCAATACCACTAAGCCCATGTGATCAACCAAGTATAAGTCTCCCGCTTTGAGCGCTGGACTTACTGCTAATTGACGCCAATTTGCCGATACCAGCTGTTGATTTGTCAGTACCGCCACATCCACTTTTTGCTGATTTTTACCTAAAGCGACATATAGGTTATCTAGACTGGCTAATTGGTTTGCACAAACTTCACTGCACTCTTTTGGATAATTAAGCGCAATTGTCCATTGTTTAGGATCGCCTTGTTGCCAATCAGCTAATTTAACTTCTTCGCTTAAAAGCTCACCATGATTACTCGAACCACTCGGTAACCACTCAAGCTTTAATGCTGCATAAGCAAGTGCCAGCGGCACAAAACAGCATAAAACGAATAAACTAAGCGGGTTTATTTTCATAACCTCTCCTTCTCATCGCAAAATAAGCAATAACAACACACGCTAAGCCGATTAATAACCACTGCACGGCATAGGCGTAATGTTTATCTGGCCCCATCACGACACTCTGGTAATGCGGGGTTGCAATACCATCTGCTTCATTGCGATAACCAATAAAGTCTTGTAAGGGCTTTGCTAATTGAGCACTAAAAATTGCTAAGTCGATGCCTTGAATACGCTTAGGCCAGCCTTGCTCTGCACCAATCTCATCGGCAAGTGTGAAGCCTTGTAAGTTGCCTTGTTTCAATTGCACAGTAGCCGTAAAGCTTGTTGATTCTGGCCACACAACGGTTGGCAACTGGCTACGGTTTGTTGGAGCTTTTAGCCAACCAAAGTTAACGATTAAAGGCACGCTTTCACCTGCAATTGTCATCGCTACTAGTAAGTCATAGCCCACTTGCCCCTGATAAATTTGATTATCAAGCAGCCAGTAATGTTGTTTATTTACCTCGCCAGAGACTTTGACTTGCAAGCCCGTTTTGTTCAGCTCACTAGGTAAATTTTGCAGTTCTTGCCAGCTCAAAACGCCTTGCTCTTTCGAAACGGCTAACTGGCTTAGTTGCTGCTGCTTTTGCTCGCCTCGCTGGTATTGCCAAACGCTTAGTCGCAAACAAATAAGCACTGCAAGTATCACAACGCAAATTGCGATAATTGAGCTAAGCTTTTGTTTACGCCATAAAATTAACTGCATTTGGAATACCTAATATGATTAAAATCATTATTGTTTTGTTATTACTTTATATTCTGTTCAACCTATTTAGAGCGCTGTTTGTGATGATGTCAGCAAAAGAGCACTCGAAACCTATGTCGCATTACTTAGGTCGTCGAGTGCTGTTTTCAGGTATTGTGCTGGTGCTCATCATTGCCGCAATGAAATTGGGCTTTATTCACACCAACCCGTCGCCGCTTCACAAAACTACAGCACGTACACAAACACAAATAAACACAACCACACCACATCAACAAAGTGCCAATACCAAGCAGCTGCTTGAAAGGCAAAATGCTTTTCACTCGTGAAGTGGCCTTTAAAAATTCTCAGCAGCACCACAAATAAAATAATGGTACCTAGTGTCACGTGCATACCGTGAAAGCCCGTTAACAAGAAAAAGGTATTCCCATAAACGCCCGCATCTAAGGTCAAACCTAAATCTTGGTAAGCATGCATATACTCGTAAACTTGTAAGCCAAGGAAAATCACACCTAATAGCACGGTTAAAGATAAAAATACCTTTAGGGCGCCGCGCTTATTGTTTTCTATCGCAACATGAGCAAAGTGAATTGTGACCGATGAGGTAAGCAGAATAAGCGTGTTGATCAGAGGTAGACCTTGCCAGCCCATAGCCTGCGTGGTCTCGCCCGCTGGCGTAGTTAATAGCGGCCATACGGCTTCAAAGGTTGGCCAGAGCACTTCATTGGTCATAGCGTTATTACCAGCGCCACCAAGCCAAGGCACCGAAATCATACGTGCGTAAAAAAGAGCGCCAAAAAACGCCATAAAGAACATAACCTCAGAGAATATGAACCAGCTCATACCTTGTCTGAATGAGCGGTCCATTTGTGCTGAGTAAAGCCCTTTATGAGACTCTTCAATAACGTTTCTAAACCAGCTAAAAACCATATAAATTAATATGGCAATGCCTAGATACAAGACATATTGGCCACTACTGCCCTCACCACTTACTTGCATCACAGTTAAACCAGCACCAACAGCAATTAAAAACATCGCGATGGCACCAACTATTGGCCAAGGACTCTCGGCTGGAACATAGTATTTTTCATAATTTTGATTCATTTGTTTGCTCCCAATTAGCAATTAGCTTGGCGGCTTTTAATCGTTTTTAGCCACAACATGCCCGCTAATATCAAACACGGTATACGACAACGTCAGTTCCTCAACATCGTCGGGTAACTCAGTATCAACATAAAACAACAAGGTAAATTCCATTTCTTCACCGGCTTTCATTGGCTGCTGATCAAAGCAAAAACAGGCTATTTTATGTAAGTACTTTGCCGCTTTTCCCGGTGATACTGATGGAATTGCTTGCATGACTTTGTCTTCATTACTGGTGTTCTTTGCTGAGAATTTAACTTCACGCATGGCACCTGGTTGTACCGCCACGCTGTATTGCTCAGACTGCACCTTAAATGGCGCGCCGCTTTGGGCGTGAGTGGTAAAGCTGACATCAACTTGGCGCTGTGTATTTATTGATTCACTCACGCTCGCTTTTTCTAATGATGGCTTACCATTCAACCCTGTAACGTCGCAAAACACGTCGTAAAGCGGCACCATTGCAAAAGCAAATGCGAACATGAGCAAGCATGTAATCAGCAGTTTTTTTAGCAAAGGTGCATGGTTCATTACTTAATCTCCGGCGGTGTTTCAAAGGTGTGATAAGGCGCTGGAGAATCGACTTCCCACTCTAAACCTTCAGCTCCATCCCATACTTTGGCAGGTGCCTTTTCGCCACCTCGAGCGCATTTAAATACCACCAATACAAACAACAGTTGCGATAAGCCAAATGCAAAACCACCAATACTGATAATGGCGTTAAAGTCAGCGAATTGCAGAGCATAGTCAGGAATACGACGCGGCATACCAGCAAGGCCAACAAAGTGCATAGGGAAGAACAACACGTTGACACTGATTAGCGATAACCAAAAATGCCATTTTGCCAGCGTTTCGTTGTACATGTTGCCAGTCCATTTCGGTAGCCAATAATAGGCTCCCGCCATAATTGAGAACACAGCCCCCGTCACAAGCACATAATGGAAGTGAGCCACCACAAAATAGGTATCGTGATACTGAAAATCTGCTGGTGTAATCGCAAGCATCAAGCCAGAGAAACCACCTAAGGTGAATAACACTATAAAGGCGATGGCAAACATCATCGGAATTTCGAAGCTAATCGAACCTCGCCACATGGTGGCCACCCAGTTAAACACTTTAACGCCCGTTGGTACCGAGATAAGCATGGTGGCGTACATAAAAAACAACTCGCCTGCCACAGGCATCCCTGTGGTAAACATATGATGTGCCCAAACGATAAAACTTAGCAGCGCAATCGATGAAGTTGCATACACCATAGACGCATAGCCAAATAGCTTTTTGCGCGAGAAGGTCGGTACGATAGTCGATATAATGCCAAAGGCCGGCAAAATCATGATGTACACTTCGGGGTGACCGAAGAACCAGAAAATGTGCTGGAACATCACAGGGTCGCCCCCACCGGCTGCATCAAAAAAGCTGGTTGCAAAGTATTTATCGGTCAACACCATAGTGACTGCCCCTGCTAGAACAGGCATAACAGCAATTAACAAAAATGCAGTGATTAACCATGTCCATACAAATAGCGGCAGCTTCATCCACGTCATACCTGGCGCTCTTAGGTTGACGATAGTCACGATAACGTTAATCGCCCCCATAATTGAGCTGATACCCATGATATGTACGGCAAACACAAAAAGTGCAGTGTTATCGTTGCTGTAAGTTGTTGATAGTGGTGCGTAGAAAGTCCAACCAAACGCAGGACCACCACCAGGCATAAGTAACGAAGCCAATAGAATTAAAAATGCGAACGGCAATATCCAAAAGCTCCAGTTATTCATACGTGGTAAGGCCATATCAGGCGCGCCTATCATCATAGGTACCATCCAGTTTGCAAGCCCAGTAAATGCGGGCATAACGGCACCAAACACCATGATCAAACCATGTACGGTAGTCATTTGGTTAAAAAAGTGCGGATCAACTAACTGTAATCCAGGCTGAAACAGTTCAGCGCGGATCACCATTGCCATCGCTCCACCAATTAAAAACATGGTGAGTGAAAAAATCAGGTATAAACTACCAATGTCTTTATGATTGGTGGTGTAAAGCCAACGCTTAAAACCTTTAGCTGGATGATGATGGTCGTGATGCGCATGCCCTGTTGCTTGCTCATTAATAACATTACTCATTAGTTCGCCTCCGCTGCTGCATCAATCGCGGCTTGAATTTGACTCGGTTGGATAACATCGCCGGTATCATTACCCCACGCGTTTCGCTTATAAGTAATAACCGCAGCAAGTTGCTTAATTGAAAGCTGTTTATCAAACGCTTGCATTGCTGTGCCAGGCTTACCGTGTAACACGATATCTATGTGATCTTTTACATCACCTAATACAATCGGGCTGCCTTTAAGTGCTGGAAAAACGCCTGGTAAGCCCATACCGGTAGGTTGGTGACATGCAGCACAGCTTGCCATATACACTTGCTCACCTAAGACCATAAGCTCTTCTTTCGGTAATGTTTGATCAAGCAAAGCAGCATCTGCTGCGGCCGCATTGGCTTTTTCTTGCTTGGCATCTGCAAGCCAATTAGCAAATTCATCTTCAGGTAAGGCTTTCACCACAACAGGCATAAAGCCATGATCTTTACCGCATAACTCAGCACATTGACCACGGTATACTCCTGGCTCGTTAATACGTGTCCACGCTTCATTGATAAACCCAGGATTTGCATCCTTTTTAACCGCAAAATCAGGCACCCACCATGAATGAATTACATCGTCTGAGGTCATTAAAAAGCGAACTTTCTTATTGATAGGAAGTACTAGCGGTTTATCTACTTCAAGCAAATAATGCTCAGTTTTCTCTGCTTGGTTGTCTATTTGATCTTTAGGAGTAGATAGAATCGAGTAATAAGCAATGTCTTCACCCATGTACTCGTAATGCCACTTCCATTGTGAGCCAGTCACTTTAATGGTGATATCGGCTTTAGAGGCATCTTCCATGGCAATTAAGGTTTTTGTGGCAGGCACAGCCATGGCGATTAAGATGACAAATGGAATGGCAGTCCAAAGTATTTCAACTTTTGTACTTTCATGAAATTGGGCAGGCTTGGCCCCTTTGGATTTACGGTGGTGTATTAAAGCCCAAAACATCACCGCAAATACGATGATGCCGATTACACAGCAGATAATAAATATCGTCATGTGTAACTCATAAACATTATTACTTATATCGGTCACCCCTTTACGCATATTGTATTGGCTATTTGCCAATGCAAGCTCAGGAAGTGCAAACAATATAAGCCACAAGGCGTAACGCAGTTTACCCATGTGACGGCTCCTTTAGATGCTATTGCAAGACGCAAAGCGAAAAGGCGATACAACAAGGTGCCCATTCGTTTTTCTTATTGTTCAGAGCGACTACGTATCATTTTGACCCACTTATGATACCGACCCCATGACTAACACCTCGCACATTTTTGTGTCTTTTTATTAATTAGGTGTTAATACAGTGTATTAACCAATTAGTTAAAAAATAACCAATAAGCAAGTTTTAATGATAATAAATGTTTATTTTGGTGCATAAATAACAACTATAATCAGCGCGTTATTTAATGTTTAGGAGTAAGAACGAAATATAAAAAAAGAGGAAAACTGCGCCATATAAGGCTTTAAATGAAGAGTAAGGATTCACAAATCCTAATTAAGTAGTAAAATTTCAGCGGCGCACCAAATTGAGTCAATTTAATGCACCAAATTGGGAGCATTTACATCCAGTCAGCGTTACGAATAACACCTACCGCTAACCCCTCGATGTTGAACGACTCATGCTCAAGGTCAACCTCAATAGGCGAAAACTCTTCGTTCTCAGCGTGTAAAAGTACTTTGCGACCCGCTTTTTCTAGACGCTTAACTGTTACATCTTCATCGACTCGAGCTACAACTACTTGCCCGTTTTCAGCAACTTGTGTTCTGTGTACTGCAAGCAAATCGCCATCCATAATACCAATGTCTTTCATACTCATACCATTTACACGCAGTAAGAAATCGGCAGCAGGTTTAAATAATGAAGGATCAACTTGGCAGTGACTTTCAACATGCTCTTGCGCCAAAATAGGTTCACCAGCTGCAACACGGCCAATTAAAGGTAAGCCTAGTTGCTCTGGCTCATCTTCTTCAATTAACTGAATACCGCGACTCGCCCCAGGCTTCATTTTGATCATGCCTTTTTTTGCCAGTGCTTTTAGGTGTTCTTCAGCAGCGTTGGCACTTTTAAAACCCAATGTTTGAGCTATTTCAGCACGCGTAGGTGGCATGCCTGTATCTTTAATAAAGACTTTAATTAGTTCTAAAATTTGCGATTGGCGTTTAGTTAATGGGCGCATACAACTGGTTTTCCATACAGTACATTTAACTGTGAGTATATACAGTTATTTGAAAATCGCAAATTTAAATTAACCCCATCATATTGCTACAAAACTAACATTGAACCACACCGAAAGATGCCATAAGGTATTATCTTTAATTAGCAGGCTAAGGAAACACAATGAGTATTTGGCACCAACCAATCACGTTAGAGCTTTGCAAAGAGCTGGAACAAGGGATTACCGGTCAAGGCACTTTAATGAAAACTATGGGCATTGAGGTAACTGAAATTGGCGATGATTATTTAATCGCAACCATGCCTGCTATTCCTGAGCATCATAACCCTATGGGCATGGTCCATGGCGGAGCAAACGTTGTATTAGCAGAGACAGTGGCAAGCTATGCAGCCAATTTCGTGGTTGATTTCAATAAGTTTTATGCTGTTGGCCAAGAAATTAATGCCAACCACATGAAAGCGTCACGCAAAGGAACGTTAACAGCAACTGCGAGACCGCTGCATTTAGGTAAGCGAACTTCTGTTTGGGATATTAAAATTACCAATGCCGCAGGAGAGCTTTGCTGCGTATCAAGAATGACCGCAGCTGTTGTAGAGCGATAAATTATGGCTATTTTTCGACAGGATAAATAGTAATTTCAATCCCTGCGCCAATTGCAGAGATACGTAACAAGGTATCGGCATGCAGGGGTTGGTTAAAGCATTTAGGCGAATTACCTGATTCAAAGCCTATATCAAATGTACGCTTTGAGCACGATAACCACTGTTTTAATGCATTGCGCGAGCAAGACTCAATAAGCTCGCAAAGCTGGTTAATGGCTTTATCTGGAGAGCTGATATCTGCGGTTGCTTCAATACGTGCTAGTTGGCGGTATTCATCTTGGTCATAATGTAAAACCATGGCGTTTTTCTTCAAATCAGCAACAAGCGCACTAATATCGTGCTTTGACTCAAGCTCCAGATCTACATTTAAAAATTGAATTTCCGACATACTCTCGTTTTTACCCTCTATTTATATCGACTGAAACTTTAACTCAGT
This sequence comes from Pseudoalteromonas sp. BZA4, assembly GCF_040104395.1. Taxonomy (NCBI): domain Bacteria; kingdom Pseudomonadati; phylum Pseudomonadota; class Gammaproteobacteria; order Alteromonadales; family Pseudoalteromonadaceae; genus Pseudoalteromonas; species Pseudoalteromonas sp. BZA4. Next base: position 30,030 of record NZ_JBECOT010000011.1, on the reverse strand, counting down.
TTTGTATATATACCAAATCTAGAATACAGTTAATGCGACATTATGCCGCATTGGCAATCTAGCTAAACAACCTAAAATAGCGCCCACATAACAATAATAACGGGGTAATAATGAATAAACGCCTGTTTAAGTATGCTCGTAAAGGGCATAAATGGCTTGGCTACTTACTTGCTTTGCAGATCTTTTTTTGGCTCTTAGGTGGGCTGGTAATGAGCTCATTACCACTTGAAAAAGTGCATGGTAAGCATCTGGCTAATCGCAGTTTAAGTAGCCCATTTTTATTGTCGGACTACCCTGCTTCAATTGATAAAATAACAGCGCAATTCGAGCAAATCGAGCGTATTAAATATAGCCATTTTTTAAATACCCCGATTATAGAAGTTACATCCTCTAGCGGTACGTTTATTTTTGATGGCAGAACAGGTGCTAAAATGCCTGCACCGAGTAAAGCGCAAATCATAGAAAATGCGCAAGCTCACCTGCTTATTGACGCAAAAATAACGCAAGCGCAGTTATTAACAAAAGGGCCTAGAGAAGTCGGTCACAAAGCCAATGTTTGGCAAATTAGCTTCGATGATTGGTTAACAACAACCTTATATTTAGATAGCCAAACCGGTAAAGTTATAACTGTGCGCAGCACTCTGTGGCGTATTTTCGACTTTTTCTGGATGCTACACATTATGGATTATGATGAGCGTGAGAACTTTAACAATCCACTACTCATCAGCTTCTCAGCCAGCAGCGTACTATTTTGTATTACAGGAGTTCTCTTGTTACTACAAAACGTTCGAATTAAACGTAAAAAGCCAGCTACACGTGTTGGTCAATCAAAGTAGGATTGCCATCTGGGTCGGTGATAATAAAACTCGCGTCACCGGCCTTTTGTATTTCTAATCCTTGTTGCTGAAATTGTGCAGCTAATTGCTCAAAGGTTGAAAATTCATCCAAAGCTTCGGCATTTTGATCCCACCCAGGATTAAAGGTCAGCATGGTTTTATCAAACATACCTTGAAACAAACCAATCAAATGTTCACCGTTTTTCATAATTAGCCAATACTGTTCTATCTCCCCAGCAAACTCTTTGAAACCTAGCTTTTCATAAAACTGCTTTGAAGCACGAATATCTTTTACATTTAGACTTACAGAAAAAGCACCTAATAACATGGTTGTAATTCCTTTAATAAAAACGGCCTAACAACTATAGCTGAGTTGAAAAACTTTTCCTTTTTAGAATAGTCGCTCTAGAATAGCTGTTCCTGTAGTTCACTGATGTGATGGATATGCGTTTATTTCTATACTTAGCCCTTTGTTTTATTTTCACTTTTCCTATATCCGCTAAAGAATTTTCGAGCTTTTACAGTGCCAAAAAGCATTTAATTAAGAATCTACCAAGCAATACTAAAAGCTTATATTGTGGTTGCGATATCAAGCGCCAAGGTAAAAAACTTGTGCCAGACCCTAATGCGTGTGGTTATATTCCTAGAAACTCTGTCACCCGCTCAGGAAAAGAGAATGCTCGGGCAAAAAGAATAGAGTGGGAGCACATTGTGCCTGCCTGGGAGTTTGGCCATCAATTACAATGCTGGCAGGATGGCGGTCGCAAAAACTGTAAAAAAGTCAGTGAAAAGTTTCGTCAAATGGAAGCCGACATTAATAACCTTGCACCTGCTATAGGCGAGATCAATGCTGACCGCTCAAACTTTCGCTATGGCATGGTGTCAACATCAAGTGCAAGTTACGGAGCATGCCCTGTAAAAGTTGACTTTAAGCAACGCGTATTTGAGCCACCCATTTATGCAAGAAAGCAAATAGCCGATACCTATTTTTATATGCAAAAAACCTATGGCTTAAAAATATCTGATAAACAACGTAAATTATTTGAATCGTGGCAAAAGCTTGAAATAGCTGAAATTAGCAATCGAAAGTCTTTATAACTAGCAGCACATTCGTTTACATTTTAGACACTATAATTTATTGCTTTCATAGCAGGTAATTGCTAGTTTTTAGTCAATTACTATCGCAAAGGAAGCATTCATGTTTAAAAATAACAAGCTCGCTTTAGCTGTCTTCTTAGCGGCTTCAGGCATGTCTCTATCTGGCTGTGGCGGCGGTGGCTCATCAAGTAATACCGATACGACTAATCCGCCACCAACAACTTCAGAACCCACTTGGACGGCTGGTGTTTTTGAGCCATCGAGCGAATTTAAAGATCAGTGCGCTGTACCACGTACAGGCAATGATCCATATAACAATAATCAACCTTACCCTGATACAGCTGGCTCTGAATTTACTGAGAAGATGTGGCTACGTTCATGGAGTGACGAAACCTACCTTTGGTACGATGAAATAGAAGACAACAATCCTGATAACTTCAGCTCTGTCGCCGCTTACTTTGATCAGTTAAAGACCTTCGAAAAAACAGATTCTGGTGCTTATAAAGATCAGTTCCATTTCAGCAGGCCGACAGAAGAGTATTATCAGGAGTCGCAATCAGGTGTGGTTTCTGGCTATGGTATCAATTGGGCATTTATCAGTAATGTTCCACCAAGAGAGCTACGTGTTGCCTATTTAGAGAGTGACTCACCAGCTGCAAATGCAGGCTTACAACGCGGTGATACTATTTTAATGGTCGACGACGTCAGCATTGACACTAATACCCAAGAAGGCGTAGATATTCTAAATGAAGCGCTATTTGGACCAACAGCTGGCGACTCGCACAATTTTGTTGTACGCAGTAATGATGGCACCGAAAAATCGTTTACTCTAGTCGCAGGTAATATTACCCAAACACCTGTACAGAATGTTGATACTATCACCACAGAAGATGGCACTAAAGTTGGCTATATGCAGTTTAACAGCCATATAAGTATTGCTCAGCCAGAGCTGATAAGTGCTGTGAATAAGTTCAAAACCGACAATATTGACGAGCTTGTGATCGACCTTAGATACAATGGCGGTGGTTTATTAGCTCTTTCATCTCAACTTGCCTATATGATTGCAGGTCCAGCTAATACGAGTGACTATTTTTACTATCAAGTCATTGAAAATGACAAACAGCCCGAGAGTGATCCATACCCATTCTTTGATTTTGAAATCGACTATTCTACTTTCGAGGGAACAGGTAACACACTCCCTGACTTAAATTTATCGAAAGTCTACGTACTAAGTACGGCAAACACTTGCTCGGCATCAGAAGCACTTATCAATGGCTTAAAAGGCATAGATACTGAAGTTGTTTTAATAGGTGGTAAAACCTGCGGTAAACCATATGGTTTTACCCCAACGCATAACTGTGCAACCACTTACTACACCATTCAGCTAACGGGTGTGAATTACAAAGGCTTTGGCGAATACTCTGACGGCTTAGTACCAACTCCTTCACCGCAATTCGATGCAGATGTAAAAGGCTGTGAACTGGATGACGACTTTAACCACCAGTTAGGTGATAGTGATGAAACACTTCTGAGTGCAGCGCTTTATCATATTGAGAATGATAGTTGCCCAGTGGTAACGCAAAGTGTCACAGCTAAGCAGGCGAAAACCTCATCTTATGCTGCTGATGAAGCTGGTATTGCGCTAAAAGCTAATACTACACTTTACAAAAATAATATGGATTTAACCCGTCCGCTACCAGCTAAGGAAGGTAATTATGAATAAAGCACTGTTCTTAACCTGCATCTTACTGGCAAGCATAGCAGGCTGTAAAAGTACTCAAGCAGAGCAACCGCAAGATGCTACGCTTGTTCGGGTAAACCCGGGAGTGATTACTGATATACAGCAGGCTATTCAGTCTGCTAAAGGCGGTGCACTGGTCACCTTAGCCGATGATGTGTTTACTAAAAGCGCAGAGTTACTGATTGATCACGGCACCAACAAAGGGCCTGATGGTCTGCCAATTATGGGTGCCCACTCAATTCCTTCTGAGAAGTTTGTGTTGCAAAAAGCAGGTGAGCAATGCCTGCTTTACTACCCCAAAAAAGAGCTCCGTATTCCACTTCCTAATGTAGAATGCGAAGTTAACTAACAAAAAGGCGCAGCTCAAGCTGCGCCTTTTACATCATAGGCTTTGGTGAGGCCCAAACACCTCGTAGTGAATGCGTTCACTTGCAACCCCAATACTTAGCAGTTGCTCTTTTATCATTGCCATAAAGGCGATTGGGCCACACAGGTAAAAGTCACCTTTGCTTATTGGTAAGCTTTCAGCGATGTGGTTTACATCCATTAAGCCCGCAAAATCGCCCCCCTTACCATCTTTAAACCAGGTAACACAATGTAATGAAGCGTGCGCTTGCTGTTGCTTAAATAAGTGCTCTTTAAAGGCAAACTGCGTCTCACTGTCGCAAGCATGTAGATAATGGATTGGCTGATTAGGTTGATTACTTAATAGTGTTTCGAGCATCGCCATCATCGGGGTTTGACCAACTCCCGCTGAAATCAACACGACAGGCGAGTCAATTTCGCGAAGCACAAAGTCGCCTGCGGGTGGGTAAATTTCTACCTCATCCCCCTCAGTTAAGCTGTGCAGGTAGTTAGATACCAAGCCTTCTTTTTTCACGCTAATACGGTAATTACGACCATTACTTTGCTGCGATAAAGAGTATTGCCTCGCTTGCGTTAAATCACTGTTTGCAGGCGTTACTTTAATCCCTAAATATTGGCCCGGTAAATACGCCACAACAGGCTTTGCATCGGCAGGCGTTAATGTGAAACTACAAATTTGCGATGACTCCATACGTTTTTCTGTAATAGTGAAAGTACGGGTACCAAACCATCCTCCCGGCGCCTTTTTGGTTTTTTGATATAGCGACATCTCCTCGTTGATACATACATCCGCTAATAATGAATAAGCTTCACGCCATGCATACTCAACCTCAGGGGTAAATTGTTCTGGCAATAACTCTTTTAAAGTCGCAATCAAATGTCCACCAACAATAGGATAATGCTCTGGCAAAATATGGTAACTGGTGTGTTTATGATTAATGCGCGCAAGCGCACCTTTTAACACTGCCAAGTTATCAATATTTGCCGCGTAGGCAGCTAAGGCATTAAACAGCGCAAATTGCTGAGAGCCCGATTGCTGATGTGTCATATTAAAAATATTTTTAAGCTCAGGGTTGTAGCTAAACATACGATCATAAAAATACTCAGTCACTTGAGGGCCTGCTTGTGCAAGCAACGGCAAAGTACTTTTAACAATCTGGATCGTTTTTTCAGATAACATAGTTTTTCCTATTGGAGAGATTAACCGCGGCGACCATCAACACGACGATTCACTAAGATGGGCGCACAATGAAATAAAAATAAGCTAAAGCCAGCAACCCACAGCAACGCACTTAACTGCCATGCAAGGTGATGACCTAAATAAACGGGAAGTAACGAACGTACAATGGCAGCTATCACAATGAGTACAAATGCCAAACTAATGTACGCAGGGGCTTGTAATACGCGCCCAGTGTGACCATGAGAGACACGTACCATCATGGCGATGATCATCACACCTATGGTGCCAACAGTGATCAGATGAAGCGCATCTTTGAATAAGATAATAGGGCTGAAATAGCTCAGCGCGACGAGTATTAAACCAACCGATAAAGCCCAATAAGCCACATGTAATGACCATAGCAAAGGCACTTTTAGAATGCCTTTATGCCACCACAAAACACACCGGGCTGAATGTAAACAAGCAAGCCAAGCAAAAACCCAACCGGTGCTCATTGCGCTAAAAAATAGCTGACTCATAAAAAACCACGCAATGGCGAAAAATGAGCTAAATACGACTAATTTATCGAGCTTGGGGGTTCTAACTTGTTCACTTAGGTTAAGGCCGCGCGCGGTAAAAAATGGCACAACTCGCCCAGCTACAACACCAACTAGCAGTGTCATGATAAGTACAGCGGTATCGACAACACCCAGTGCCAGCGACATTTTATTAAGTACAACTAAACTTAAAAAAATCACATTGAGCGCACAGAGCAAAGATGCGATGACAACAAATAAGTAGTTATGGCTGCTTTTGGCCTGTATCAGCATGTCAGCTAGAATAATAATTCCAGCTAGCCACCAAACGAGTTGTAGCGCACTAACAAGATAAAGGTTCAGCTGCTCGAACCCTGCAATCTCAATAAAAAAACTAAGCCTTGCAGCAAGCCAAATCATGCTAAGCAAAAACAACTTAATACCACTTACACTTGCCACACCTGTCCATGTTTGTGCAGCGGTGAGCAAAAAGCCCATAGCAACGACGCCTGCAAAGCCAAACAGCATTTCGTGAGCATGCCAAAGCGTTGCGGGCATTGTTAGGTGCCACTGTGCATAGCCCGCCAAAATTAAAAACCAGTAACTCATAGCAAATACAGCTAAGGCACCTGCCGTCAAGAAAAAAGGCCGAAATGCTAGTGCCCATAACGGCCACTGGCTGAGTTGATAAAATTTGATCTTAGTTGGCATAGGTTCAGTTAAATTAATGACTTTCATTCGTGCTCTCAGCGTTTAATTTCCCCAGCTATTGCACAGTTCAAGCCAAAAATAAAAATCATTAAATATCAATGCATTAAATTTGGACACTTGATAGATAAGTCAAAATGACACACCATTAAAAACATCAATAAAACACATTCAGGTCAAATTGACATGACGTTCAAAAAATCCCTTCTTGATATTGCACTTGCACTTACCAAAGCAAGCAGTGTTGATCATAATTTCAGTTATCTGTTGAGTTGCATTAATGATTGGCTTGAATGTGATGCAGTTGCCTTATTATTGAAACAAGGCGATGTGTTAAAGCCCGTAGCCCTTCATGGGTTGTCGGACGATACGTTAGGAAGGCGCTTTAAAATAGCAGAGCACCCTCGCTTATTTGAAATATGCCGTGGCAGTGAGCCGTTAAAATTTGCCAAAGATTGTGGCCTACCCGACCCCTACGATGGTTTATTACAAAGCCAGCATGGAGACTTTCCTGTTCATGCCTGCATGGGCGTGCCGCTGCTGAGTAGCAAAGATAACAACGAACTATTGGGTGTTTTGACCTTTGATAGTTTAGATGAACATGCCTTTGACGCTTTAGCAGTGAACGAGCTCAATCAACTAAAACAGCTAGCAGCAGGCTATGTTGAGCATGCCCTAACCTTGCAGCATCTTATGCAACACGCACAGCATAGCCATCAAGTTGCACAACAGCTTAACCTTGAGGCACTAACACGAGAAGGTGTCGAAATTATTGGTAATAGCCAAGCAATGCAGACCCTTAAAAATGATATCCAGCTCGTAGCTGCCTCAGAATTTAGTGTATTAATACAAGGTGATACAGGCGTCGGTAAAGAACTCGTTGCGCGTAATATCCATTTAAACTCAAAACGCCGTGACATGCCGTTGATCCACTTAAACTGCGCATCGTTACCAGAGAACTTAGCCGAAAGTGAATTTTTTGGTCACAGTAAAGGCGCATTTACTGGGGCACATACTGCGCGCCAGGGTAAGTTTCAACTCGCCGATGGTGGTACCCTGTTTTTAGATGAAATCGGCGAGCTTCCGCTTGCTATGCAAAGTAAGCTATTACGCGTATTACAAAGTGGTGAAGTACAAACCGTCGGGGAAGATCAAAGCCGTTATGTTGATGTCAGAGTGATTGCAGCAACCAACCGCGATTTAAAACAAGAAGTCGCTGCGGGGCGCTTTCGTGCAGATCTTTATCACCGATTAAGCGTTTACCCATTGCATGTTGCACCACTAAAAGAGCGCGATAACGATGTTATTTTATTGGCAGGCTTTTTTATTGAGCAAACATCTAAAAAATTGGCAATTAAGCAACTTAAGCTTAGTAGCGATACACAGTTACTACTGCGTCAATATGATTGGCCAGGCAATGTGAGAGAGCTTGAACATGTGATCAGCCGCGCAGCACTCAAAGCCAAGCAGCAGCAATGGCAACAAAGCATTGTCACAATCGAACCTGAGCATTGTGATATTGCTAAAACGGCCGTTGCTGCACCAAGCCCTGTTGCAGTTAACGAACAAAAAGCCACTCGCTTATCGCTGAAAGAGGCAACCGACGCTTTTAGTTATAAATTGATTATGCAACAACTTGAACTACACAACCTAAACTGGGCAGCCACAGCACGCAGCTTAAGTGTTGATAGAGCCAACCTTGTGCGCCTAGCCAAACGGCTAGGCATTAGCGTTAAAAAGTCTGTTTAAGCTTTTAAATCTTTAAAATAGGCTTTTAAAAGCTGACTAAATGCTTGGACTTTGGCTGTGCGATGCACCAAGTGATGCGTTACCAGCCAAAGATCCGTTGGCCAGTTTAGCTCTTTAGGAAGCACTGGCAGCAGATCAGGGTATTGGCTTGCCACTTCATGCTGTAAACCACCGATTCCTAAGCCTCTCACAATCGCCCTTGTAGCTTCTGATGTTTCAGACACCCGTAACTTAATTTGCGAAGGTTCAATATGTTGATCAACCCATGCAAAATAAGGCACTTTACCGTTATACCCAGCCACCCCAGAAACAAAACTATGCTGTTGCAACTGCTCAATATTCTTTGGCATGCCATACTTTTCAATATAACTTTTAGAGGCATAAAACCCTGACGAAAGTTCAGCTAAATGCTGGGCAATATAGTCGCCTTCATCAGGCCGAGGACCCGCTCGCACAGCAATGTGCGCCTGACCGTGATCAAGGCGTAAACGGTTTTGATCAAGAATAACTTCGAGTTGCACTTGCGGGTGCAGACTTTGAAACTGCTCACAGACATCACTAAGCACATCAATAAAACCACTAACCGTAGTTAATAATAAACTGCCTCGCAGTTGGCTATCAGCGGCAATAATATCGTTGTGAAGTTTTTCAAGTTCAGCGTTAATCGATTTTGCAGTCGCAAACAACTTAGCGCCTATTTCTGTCACTGTATAGCCACGGGCATGGCGGTGGAATAACCGCGCATCAAGGTTATCTTCTAAATTATTGATTCTTCTAAGCACTGTGCTGTGGTGAACACCTAACGATTCAGCAGCAGCGGTTAACGTGCCGAGTCTTGCCACCTCATAAGCGACTTTTACATCTTGCCAATCATCAAATTGAATCGCCATAACGGCTCCTTGTGTGCATATACGCACATAAGTTTTGCGTTTATTTGGCTTTTCTGCAAGCTGTTTTTTGCTACAGTGAGTATATCAACAGCGAGCATATCAATAGTGAAGCTTAAAAAAGGAAGCCATCATGACAGCACCTAAAATTATTGCCCTAGCAGGCAGCCTACGTAAAGACAGCTTTAATCAAAAACTGATTAATGAAGCTGCACGCTTCGCCCTCGAAAGTGGTGCTGAAGTAGAAGTGATTAAATTAAGTGATTTAGACTTACCTTTATTTGATGAAGATATTGAAGCACAAGGTACACCTGCTGGCGCACAATTATTAAAAGATAAGCTTCGCGCTGCTGATGGCATTTTATTAGCAAGCCCAGAATATAATGGCTCAATTACAGCGCCACTTAAAAACGCAATCGATTGGGCTTCTCGTACAGAGCAAGGCGCAGTACCTGCATTTCGTAATAAAGTGACTGCACTTTATGCATCTTCACCGGGTGGTTTAGGTGGCTTACGTGGTTTAAATCACGTGCGTGATATTTTATCGGGTATTGGTAGTTTAGTACTTGCAGATCAACTCGCAGTGCCTGCTATCCACACTAAATTAGATGAGCAAGGCCGCATCAGCGATGCTGATACAGCCGAGCAAGTTGCCAGCCTTGCCCAGCAACTTGTGAGCGTAGCGAGCAAATTAAATAAGTAATTGCTAGCCTAGTTTTATCGCTACTAACTAAGCTTTGTCGCTGCTAGCTTAGCAGCGATAAAGTCTTCATGAGTTACATACAGCAAGCTTGCGACGCGGCGAATAACCATTTCTTCATGCTTATCTAAATTGCCATCTGCGTAGGCTAAACGCCACAACAGCTCGATGATTTCAATACGCTGCTCGGCACTGCACTGGGCATTAACTTGTTTTGAAAACTGAAAATAATCTATTGCATCATCTAAGCTTTGCGATGCACTTGCAACTAACTCTTGAACTTCTTCCTCGTTGAGCGAGAAATACTTCTTTAAGGTCTCATTCAGGGTCTGTTGCTCATCATCTTGTAACTCATTATCTGCACGCATAACCTCAATTAATAACGCAGCAACGGCGGTTTTTAGGTCATGCTCAGCAATGTTAGATTGGGTATCATTCAGCGCTGAAAACAGCTGTTTTATTTTATTGAGCATCACATTTTCCCTTTTTGGGTGTTAGACTACATGTAAGACGTAACGTTACCTTAGTTTGACTATGGATGCTAACTCAGGTTCAACATCACGATGAAACAAGGTATTAATCACATGGAGTTAAGTGTTTATGAGTGAAGTGAGAAGTACACAAGCACTATTAATTAGCGCCGTTTTAATGTTAGCGGGGTGCAGTAATGCGCAGGCAGCAAAAGGCGAAACCGAAAAGCTCTATGACTTCGACGAAAAAGTCCACTACTACCAAACTAAATTGGCCGACGGCCGCTACCACCTCGAAATTCAGTCTGACGACTACAAGCACTTTCGCAATCAAAGCGTATTCTTACTGCGCCATGCAAGTCGCTTATGCAGAGACAAACCATTTATGCTAAGAGTGACTGATGGGGTGCAGGAGTATGAACGCTTTCCAACTAAACCACGCGCCTATCAGCCACCTTTAACGGTTGTTTTACAGTGTGAAGACGAAGCTAAATAGCACTAGTCTTCATATCCCCACGGCGCGCTTGGCGGTGTGATAGGTTTAGTTAAGTCAAAATCAACACGAAATTCACGCCCTTCACGCACTAAGCGATACGTAAATTGCTTAGGATAAATATACATTTGCCACGTGTTACCCATTGATTGGGGAATACCTTGGCTCACAAACAACTCTTTTGAGTACTGATCAGCCGGGAACGACTGCGCGTTAGCAAAACCCGCATCAAGAGTATGCCCACCATACATGGTTGATTTATCATCGCTGCCATCTTTATGACGATGGTCATGCTTTAAACTCAAACCACTGCCCGTTTTTGTGATGATCCAAGTACGAGATGCATCATCACCAACATGAAATGGCACTTGTAACTCACGCTCGTTACAACGACGTACATGCATTACTAACTTTTTGCCCGCAAATGAGCTCGGGCCAGCAGCGTTATCAACGCTCACTTTACCTTCGTAAGCTTTACCGCAATGGGCAGCAATATTATCAAAAAAGCCATCATGGCTTGGAATTGACACTAATGGTGCCGGTCGTGCAGCTGCTACTGATGATGCTGCCACGAGCATCGATGCTAATAAGTATTTCATGGTGTGTTCCCTAAATAAAATTTCAGTCTAGGCTAATGGTTTAAGGGCCATAAAGAAAACAATTACGATAAGCTGCTAGACAGCGAGTGGTCATCCTGTTTTTAAAACTAATTTGTTGTCATTTTCAGCGCGATCTTTCATTAGCTTGAGAAGTGCTCGATGAAAATCCTGAAATATCACTTCCCCCCATACTCGCGAATAAATGCCAAAGTTAGTGTTATCAAGTACAGTCGTTTTAAGGCTTAACAGCGTTTGATTATTACCACTTGCAACTAACTCATAACCACCATGCAGTGGCGAAAAATATTCACCACCTAATTTCACATGCTGATCAAGTGCATGATCAGGAATTAACTCTGGGTCAATCTCAAAGTTATAAAGCATTTTCTCATTCGGCAGCCACTCGGTTATCACTTCTTTAAATACAACATTTTTCTGCCACTGGCTGGTTCTAATTGCACCTACCCCACCACCACTCATATCAGCTCGAATTGGCCTAGGAATACCAATTAATTGCGAAAATGAACTTGGATATTCGCCCTCATGAATTTGGCTAACATTAGCTAATTGTTGCCACACAACATCAACAGGCGCATTGATAACAATTGTATTTTTAACTTCGTAAGTTTTCGATAAGTGTAAAAAGTTGAGCTCTAAAGGAGAAAGGATCAACGGCAACAAAGCTACCGACATCACCGCTTTGTTGCTTTTCTTTTCCCAAAGGCGATGACATAGCCCTGCTAACATACCGCCAATACTAGCAAAAAACATAAATGCAGGGAGAGCCATTGCAACGCAGATACTTCCTTCTAAAAGAGTTACTACGCTGACAAATAAGAACACAAAAATAGGTTGCCAAGCGACTACCGCCATTCTTCCATATGTCATCGGCGATAGTTGATTGTACTCAAAATGTACCCGTATAAACCCAATAGCAACAGGCACTAAAAACATAAACGAAATAGTAACAAGGCTACCGAAATTAAAGGTTCCGCTAACTTCAAGAAAGATGCGCATGCTGATGCCATAAAGCACACCCATCAAGATGCCGATAGATTTAGGAGAAAGAGGCCACATAGTTATTTGTTGTTTTCATTATTTTACCAACCAAATTAGCAACTTTCTTTTTTAGAAACAAATAAAAACGCGGCCTTGGCCGCGTTTAGGTTCACATGGAAAAAACAGGTTATTGCCAAGGGCGTTCTGCTGCAAGTTGCTGCTCAAAGGCATCAATTTGGCTGTTAAGTGTTTCAGTCACACCGATAAAGTCTAAGCCGCTTAATAAACGCTCTTTAATGTCATGGCGAATATCAAAGTGAATAGTGTCAAACTTATCGCTACGAAGTTGTTGGTTTTCTAAATCAACTTCGATATGAATATCGTCATGCTGTTCACTCAGCACAAATAATTGCTCAAGCGTTTCTGCTGGTAATGCGATAGCAAGCATTTGGTTATTGCCGCAGTTATTAAAGAAAATATCGGCAAAGCTTTCCGCTAAGATCACTTCAAAACCATATTGCTTTAATGCCCATGGCGCGTGCTCACGCGATGAACCACAACCAAAGTTGTCGCGAGTTAAAAGAATTTGCGCACCTTGGTAACAAGGGCGATTCAAAATAAACTCAGGGTTTGGCTCGCCGTTATCTAAATAACGCCAATCGTAAAAAAGCGCCGCATCAAAACCATCACGGCTGGTCGACGTTAAAAATTGCTTTGGAATAATTTGGTCAGTATCAACATTGTTTTTATCTAACGGGGCCATTAAACCACTAAAAAATACGCTCATTAGGCTTCTCCTCTGATATCAACAAAACGACCATGAATTGCCGCTGCTGCAGCCATTGCAGGGCTCACTAAGTGAGTGCGGCCACCGCGACCTTGGCGACCTTCAAAGTTACGATTAGAGGTCGACGCACAGCGTTTACCGGCTTCTAATCTATCGTCATTCATTGCTAAGCACATTGAACAACCTGGCTCACGCCATTCAAAGCCAGCTGCTTTGAAGATATCTGCAAGGCCTTCGTCTTCGGCTTGTTTTTTGACAAGGCCAGAACCAGGAACAATCAGCGCTTCAACACCCGCTGCAACTTGCTTACCTTCAACTATTTGTGCCGCAGCACGTAAATCTTCAATTCGGCTATTTGTACATGAGCCAATAAACACGGTATCAACAGTTGCTGAAGACAATTTATCGCCTGCTTTTAAGCCCATATATTTTAGTGCGCTACGGATTGCATCAGCTTTGATTAGATCTGGCTCTTGCTCAGGATCAGGAATACATTCATCTACGCCAATCACTTGCTCAGGGCTGGTACCCCACGTAATTTGCGGTTGAATATCAGCAGCCTCTAATTCAACAACATGATCAAACTCTGCGCCTTCATCAGTTTTTAATGTTTGCCAATAGGCAACGGCACTATCAAAGTCAGCACCTTGTGGTGCAAATGGGCGACCTTTTAAATAATCATAAGTTGTTTGATCTGGTGCGATTAAACCCGCTTTTGCGCCCATTTCAATACTCATATTACAAAGCGTCATACGCGCTTCCATAGACAGCGCTTCGATCCCTTCGCCACAAAATTCAGCAACATAGCCAGTACCACCCGCAGTGCCTAATTTACCGATCACCGCCATGATTAAATCTTTGGCAGTAACGGTTGGGCGCAGGCGACCATTTATTTGAATTTTTAATGACTTGGCTTTTTTCTGCTGTAGCGTTTGAGTGGCTAGAACATGCTCAACTTCTGAAGTACCAATACCGTGCGCTAGTGCGCCAAATGCACCGTGGGTAGAGGTATGGCTGTCACCACACACTATGGTTGTGCCCGGTAAGGTAATACCCTGCTCAGGCCCCATTACATGCACAATACCTTGATTAATCGAATTTAAATCATAAAGTTGAATACCAAACTCTTTACAGTTTGCATCCAGTGCCATTAATTGATTTTTCGACACTTCACTCGCAGCATCTAATGAGCGACTTTTTGTTGAAACATTATGGTCCATGGTCGCAAAGGTTTTTTCTGGGCAACGTACTTTGCGGTTTTTCTCACGTAAACCAGCAAAGGCTTGCGGCGATGTAACTTCATGAACTAGGTGACGGTCGATATAAAGTAAATCGGTTTGATCATTTATGCTGGCGACTACATGAGCTTGCCAAATTTTATCGTATAAGGTTTGGGCCACTTGCTATTCCCTCATTTTAGTTACGCTGAGTGACGAGCTCAGCGCAAACAATTTTTAATTAAATACGTGCCACAATTGCCGCAGCAACATCACTGGTGGTGTACCCTGCATTTGGGTAGATATCTGGCGTACCGACACCGGCTTCAACCGCTTCTGCTACCGCTTTTTCAATCGTACGAGCCGCTTCATCTTGCCCTAGTGAGTAACGCAACATAAGCGCAGCACTTAAAATTTGTGCGATTGGGTTTGCAACCCCTTTACCAGCGATATCAGGTGCTGAGCCACCAGCTGGTTCATACAAACCAAAGCCAGACTGATTTAAACTCGCTGATGGTAATAAGCCCATAGAGCCTGTGATCATCGCGCACTCATCAGACAAAATGTCGCCAAACAAGTTATCGCAAAGTAATACATCAAACTGACTTGGCTGTTTTACTAACTGCATTGCCGCGTTATCAACATAAATGTAGTCAAGGCTTACCTCTGGGTAGTCTTTGCTCACTTCAGAGACAACTTCACGCCAAAGTACGCTGGTCGCCAACACATTCGCTTTATCAACCGAGGTAACATGATTACTACGCAGCTTAGCGGCTTCAAATGCAAAGCGTGCGATGCGCTCAATTTCTTTACGTGAGTATGTTTGGGTATCGAAAGCAGCTTCTTGCTCCCCTTCGCCACTGCGGCCTTTTTCACCGAAATAAATACCACCGGTTAACTCGCGCACACATAAGATATCAAAGCCTTGTGCACTGATATCTGCACGCAGCGGTGATGCAGCACTTAGTGCTGGTAATAATTGTGCTGGGCGTAAATTACAGAACAAACCAAAATGCTTACGCAGTGGCAACAGTGAAGCTCGCTCTGGTTGCTCGTTCGGTGGTAAGTTTTCCCACTTAGGGCCGCCTACCGAGCCAAATAAAATCGCATCGGCATTTTCACAAGCACTAAGAGTGCTTTGCGGCAGTGCCTGACCAAACTGATCAATGGCAGCACCACCAATCGCGTGGTGATGACGAGTCAAAGTAAAACCAAACTTTTCGCTTACAGCATCCAAGACGGTTTCTGCTGCTGCCATAACTTCTGGACCAATCCCGTCGCCTGCTAATACTGCGATACTGTAATTCGATTGACTCATCCTGCTTTCCTCTGTTGTTTTAAATCAGACACTTTTTGTGCACGATAAATTAAGTTATAAACGCGGATCATAGCGCGTACCGACGCTTCAACCACATCCGCTGCAATGCCCGCGCCGTGATATGGGCGACCATCGTATTTAGCGATAATATTCACTTGTCCTAGCGAGCTGGCACCTTGGCCTGTTGCTTCTAGGTTGTATTCAATCATCTCAACCGACATACCCGTTAAGCGCTCAATTGCTAAGAATGATGCTTCGACAGGGCCGTTACCTGTTGCTGCTTCTTGCTTAGACTCGCCATCAATTGTCATGCCGATTGTTGAGCTCGCCACTGATTGTGAGTTAGACGTAGAGTTAACAAATTCAAGCTGGTACTTTTCGTCTTTATCTTTGATTTGATTAAAGTAAATCATCGCTTCTAAGTCGTAGTCATACACAGTACCTTTTTGGTCTGCTAATGCTAAGAAGCTGCTGTATAAGCTATCCATATCGTAATCAGATTTTTGATAGCCTAACTCTTCTAAACGATGCTCAATTACATGACGACCTGAACGCGAAGTCATGTTTAATTGGTTATTTGGTACACCAACACTTTCTGGCGACATAATTTCGTAAGTGTTTTGGGCTTTTAATACGCCGTCTTGGTGGATCCCTGAGCTGTGTGCAAAGGCATTTTCACCAACAATTGCTTTGTTTGGTTGCACTGGCATATTACAAATCTTCGCGACTTGACGCGAAGCACGGTAAATTTCTTCACTACGAATATCGGTATGCACTTTTAAGTGGTCTTCACGCATCTTCATGATCATCGCCACTTCTTCAAGCGAACAGTTACCTGCGCGCTCACCAATACCATTAATCGTACATTCGATTTGGCGAGCACCGGCTTGTACCGCTGCGATTGAGTTAGCAACCGCTAAACCTAAATCGTTATGGCAATGCACGCTTAAACGCGCCTTGTCGATATTTGGCACATTGTTCATTAAGTGATGGATCATCGCAGCATATTCGTCTGGCGTTACATAGCCTACGGTGTCAGGTAAGTTGATAGTTGATGCACCCGCATCAATAGCGCTTTCAACGATACGGCATAAATCCCAATGCGGTGTACGACCTGCATCTTCACACGAAAACTCAACGTCATCGGTGTAGTTACGCGCAAGTTTAATCGACTTAACAGCCATTGCCGTTGCATCGTCTAAGCTCATACGTAATTTGTGTTCAAGGTGTAATGGACTGGTTGCAATAAATGTATGAATACGGCCCTGCTCTGCCGGGCGAAGTGCTTCACCACATGCTTCAATATCTTTTGCAACAGCACGTGCTAAGCCACAAATAATCGGCCCTTTTACTTCAGTCGCAATGCGCTGTACAGAGCGAAAATCTGCCGGGCTAGATACCGGAAAACCCACTTCCATTACATCCACATTTAAGCGGCTAATGGTATGCGCAAGTTGAATTTTGTCGTCTTCGGTTAGGCTTGCTTTTAATGCTTGCTCACCATCACGTAACGTTGTGTCAAAAATCCAAACCTTATCTTTCATAAACTGTCCTCGTTCCCAATGACCCATTAGCGAGATAAAAAAAACCCCGCGGTTGCGGGGTTTTTTAATGTTCTACAAATGCAAATACACTAAGCCCCGCTCACTGATTTAAGCAGTAAGAGGTTTAGTTTTAATGTAATTGAATGTGTAATTTGCATCTTAATTTACTAAATGTGTGTTCAGTGGCTGTATTTTTAACATTCAAAAAACTTGCTTGCAAGCATAATTTTTCCACAAAAGCGATTTTTAAATCGCCTTAATGAAATTAAAAATCCACAAAAATGCATTTTTAAGGTTAATTAACCCTCACTGAGTGTGTTGAACGTTTAAAGTTTCGGAAGGTAAAGCCTCTATTGCTTAGATTAACTTTTGCGATTGGTTACTATCACGCACGTATAAAGTGGCACCGCGAGCAATATAACGTAATTGCCAGATTAAACGTTCAACCAGCTCTTCGCGTTGTGTCCCTTCAATATCGAGGGCTTCGGCACCGGCATTAAATACTAAAGTCACCATGGCTTCGGCTTGAATGTATGCATGAGTTGGGTCGCATGGTGTTTCGCTTTCAAGGTAATGCGCAAGCTCTAAAATGAAATGTTTAATTTCACGAGCAACCGCGGCACGAAATGCTTTTGAAGTTCCTGAGCGCTCACGCAATAACAATCTAAATTGGTTGCTCGAGTTATCGATAAACTCCATAAAGGTAACGATTGATGTCGTGATCACACTTCCACCACTCTCAATACGGCGACGCGCTTGGCGCATAAGCTGGCGAAGTGTTAAACCAGCTTCATCAACCATGGTCAAACCGAGCTCATTCATGTCTTTAAAGTGGCGGTAAAAAGAGGTGGGGGCAATCCCTGCTTCACGGGCAACTTCACGCAAGCTTAAATTAGAAAAACTATGATCGGCACTCAATTGATTGAATGCAGCCTCGATTAGTGCTTGTCGTGTTTTTTGTTTCTGTTGCGCTCTAACACCCGACATGGAAACTCCCAGCGTGAACTTTTAATGATTTTTCGGTTAATGAGACAGTCTAATACTTGACGCGGAGAGAATGAAACACTATTTTAGCGTACAACTGTACGCCGAGATTTATTCAGATGAAAAAACCACCGATTATTTGGACCAATGTGCTATTTTTTAGCCTTACATTTTTGGCCGCGATCACCCTTGTTCCTTGGTATGGCTTTAGCTACGGATACACCAGTACACAGTGGATAGCCTTTGTTGGCTGTATGTTCTACGCCGGACTTTCTATTACTGCAGGTTATCACCGTTTATGGGCACACAAAGCCTATGATGTGCACCCTGTTATTGAAGTGATTTTTGCCTTAGGTGGTGCTTTTGCACTACAAAATAGTGCCTTGCACTGGAGTAGCGATCACCGTATTCACCATGGTCAAGTCGATGATCCAATCAAAGACCCTTACGCCGCTACTAATGGCTTTTGGTATAGCCACATAGGTTGGATGCTGCGCGATTATCAAGGCGAGCAATACGGTAACTACAGTAACTGCCGTGACTTACAAAAAAACAAAGTTGTTATGTGGCAACACCGTCACTATATGAAGTTAGTCGTCGCGACTAATTTTGGTATTCCTTTACTACTTGGTTTAATGCTTGGCGATGTATGGGGCATGTTATTACTGGTTGGTTTACTACGCTTAGTATTGAGCCAACATTTTACCTTTTTTATCAACTCGCTGGCGCATATCTGGGGTTCACGTCCATACACAGAAAAAAACACCGCCCGTGATAATGGCTTTTTAGCGCTATTCACCTACGGTGAAGGCTATCATAACTTCCACCATATTTTTGCTAGCGACTATCGCAATGGCATTAAGTGGTATCACTATGATCCAACTAAGTGGATGATCCGCTCTTTAGCGGCAATCGGTCTTGCTTCAAAATTAAAGCGCACACCGATTGAGCGAATCGAAAAAGCCAAAGCAGAAACCTTAATGAATAAGACTCAAGGTCGCCTTGCAAAATTGCCTTTAGCGCAAGATAAGCTTACATTATTACAATCTGAGTACGATTTACTGCTGAAAAAACTGCAACACTTCTGTGCCTTGCAAAAACGCGTGTTAGAAATCAAACGCAATAAAATGATGAAACAATGCGAAAAGTCAGCATTAATGACACAATATCACGAGCTTGAAGCCGCTTGGGAAAACCAAAAGCAGGCTTGGCTTGCACTAAATGCGAGGTTGTTAAAAGCCTCTTTTAGTTAACATAGGAGCGGCTGTGGCCAAACAACAAGTAAAGCAAAAAGATACTCCATCTTATCAATATGATGCGATCATCATAGGTACAGGTCCTGGCGGTGAAGGTACCGCCATGAACCTGTCTAAAAGTAACAAGAAAGTCGCTGTCATTGAGCGCCAAGAAGCGGTAGGTGGCGGTTGTGTGCACTGGGGTACTATCCCGTCAAAAGCATTACGTCATTCTGTAAGCCGTTATATTGAATATAAAGCAAATCCGCTTTTTAATATTAGTGAACGCCCTAACCGCTTAACTTTCCCAGATATTTTGCACCACGCAAGTAACGTCATTTCAAAGCAATCTAATTTACGCAGCAGCTTTTATGAGCGTAACCGCATTCATATGTATCAAGGTG
Source organism: Pseudoalteromonas sp. BZA4 (assembly GCF_040104395.1). Taxonomy (NCBI): domain Bacteria; kingdom Pseudomonadati; phylum Pseudomonadota; class Gammaproteobacteria; order Alteromonadales; family Pseudoalteromonadaceae; genus Pseudoalteromonas; species Pseudoalteromonas sp. BZA4. The sequence goes on along the minus strand of NZ_JBECOT010000011.1, from coordinate 10,200 downwards.
ATGCTGAGTTTATTGATAACCACACTATCAAAGTGACGCACCTAGACGGTTCGTTTGAAACTCTTACTGCACAAACAATCGTTATTGCTACTGGCTCGCGCCCTTACCGTCCACCGGGTGTAGACTTTAAACATCCACGTATTTACGACAGCGATACGATTTTAGGCCTTGAAGATGACCCTCATCGTGTGCTGATTTATGGTGCCGGTGTAATTGGTTGTGAGTATGCCTCTATTTTTAAAGGCTTAGGTGCCAAGGTTGACCTGGTAAATACCCGTGACCGCCTACTTGCTTTCATGGATGCGGAAATTTCAGATGCTCTAAGCTATCACTTCTGGAATAGCGGCATTGTTATTCGCCATAATGAAGAGTTTGATCGCGTAGAAACTCGCGATGATTGTGTGGTAATGCACTTAAAATCAGGTAAGCGCGTAAAAGCTGACTGTATTTTATTTGCCAATGGTCGTACTGGTAACACAGACACATTAAACCTTGAAGCTGTAGGCCTAAAAGCGGATGGTCGTGGCCAGCTTAGAGTGAATGAAACATACCAAACAGAAGTCGACAACATTTATGCTGTAGGTGATGTCATTGGTTACCCAAGCCTTGCAAGTGCGGCATTTGACCAAGGCCGTATTGCAGCCGATGCGATTGCAAGTGGTAACTGTGATGAGAAGCTGATCATTGATATTCCAGCAGGTATTTATACCATCCCTGAAATGAGCTCAGTGGGTAAAACAGAGCAAGAATTAACTGCTGCAAAAGTCCCTTACGAGGTAGGCCGTGCTCAATTTAAGCATTTAGCGCGAGCGCAAATTGCTGGCACCGAGGTGGGTAGCTTAAAGATTTTATTCCATGTTGATACCAAAGAAGTACTGGGTGTGCACTGCTTTGGTGAGCGTGCCTCTGAAATCGTTCACATCGGCCAAGCGATTATGGAGCAAAAGAACGGCGGCAATAACATTGATTACTTTGTAAATACAACGTTCAACTATCCGACCATGGCTGAAGCCTATCGCGTAGCTGCATTAAATGGCTTAAACCGTTTGTTTAAGTAACGAAGTGAATATAATACCCAAACCACCTCAAGATGCGAGTTTCAGTTGGAATTAAAAGCGATTTAGGCAAGGCATTGATTGCAAGTAATAGTGGTTCTATTGTTAAAATCAATAACGCAGTATAAATCGCTTTTAAACCAACCCTTTGGGCGTTTCACAGGCACTTACTCTCATCGTTGTTACTTCTTAAAAGGGACTGCCATTCTTGCAAAGTAACGCCTTGATATTAAGCACCTGTGAAACGCTGAATTCTGCATATTGAGGAGGCTTGGGTATAAAAAAAGCCCGCTTAATGCGGGCTTTTTTACGATTAGCTTTTGCTTATTTGTGGTATTTACCACTGAATTCATGAACCGCGTTGATAAACACACCTGCGTTTTCTGGGTCTACATCTGGTGTAATACCGTGACCTAGGTTGAATACATGGCCAGAGCCTGTGCCAAAGTCTTCTAGGATCGTGGCAACTTCTTGGCGAATACGCTCAGGCGTGCCATGCAGCATTGCTGGGTCCATGTTACCTTGCAGCGCTACTTTATCGCCAACACGACGCTTTGCATCACCGATGTTAATAGTCCAGTCTAGACCTACTGCATCACAGCCTGTTGCTGCAATTGCTTCAATCCACTGACCACCATTTTTAGTAAATAACGTCACTGGTACTTTACGGCCATCATGTTCGCGAATTAAGCCATCAACAATCTTGTGCATGTATTGTAATGAAAACTCATTGTAGTCACGTGGGCTTAATACACCGCCCCATGAGTCAAATACCATTAACGATTGCGCGCCCGCTTTAACTTGCGCGTTTAAATAGTCGATTACTGAGTCAGCTAATTTATCAAGTAATAGGTGCAGTGTTTGTGGCTCTGAAAAGGCCATTTTCTTGATTTTACCGAATGTTTTGCTGCTACCACCTTCAACCATGTAAGTGGCAAGTGTCCAAGGTGAACCAGAGAAACCAATTAGCGGTACTTCACCTTTTAATTCGCGACGAATCGTACTTACCGCATTCATCACATAACCAAGCTCATCAGTTGGATCGATATTTGGGATTTTTTTAACATCTGCTAATGAAGAAATCGGACGTTCAAATTTTGGACCTTCACCTGTTTCGAAGTAAAGACCTAAGCCCATAGCATCAGGAATAGTTAAAATATCACTGAATAGAATTGCAGCATCAAGCGGATAACGACGTAATGGCTGTAACGTTACTTCACAAGCAAGTTCAGCGTTTTTACATAAACTCATAAAGTCGCCTGCTTGGGCACGTGTAGCACGGTATTCAGGTAAATAACGGCCAGCTTGGCGCATCATCCATACCGGTGTGACATCAACAGGTTGCTTTTGTAGTGCACGTAAATAACGATCGTTTTTTAATTCGCTCATGCGTATAGAATCCTAGAACTGAATGAAATTGAGCAGATTGTATCACCATATTGCGCGTCTCACTATGGATAGATAATCAAGGCTAGATATAGATCATGTTTTTTCAGCCAACCTAAGCCTAATGTGCGTTTTTTGAGCGAAAACAAAATAAATTTAAAACTTTCTATTAATAAATTTGCAACATACAAAAAAGCTTGGTATAACTTACCCCGCGTTAACAAAAACAATAATAAAAATCTTATAACAATAAGAACAACAATCTTCCCATAATAATAAGAACGCTTGTTTTAACAAGTCTAAGAAAAAGAATTAAACCACCAATTTTGGTGGTTTTTTCTTTTCTAAATCAGCAAATTATAACTCCTCCGCTTAGATAAAAATCGCAAAATTAATACTAGTAGTTTTGAATCAATTCCCATACACTGCAATGAGAGCAAAAAAAGTCCACTCTAAAAACAAGGTCATTTTTTGGCCTATTCAATTCTGAAAAGTATTTCTTTAGAATGACTTTTACAATCTGTTGCAATTAGACACTAAGAATTTAGTTGATCTTTGTGTCATATTTCCTTTTTATATATACAAAGGAAAACCTACTCAGCGAGGAGATGAAATATGCTGACGCGTTTGGAAAAAGCTCAACAAAAATGGGGTGGTAGTCACTCTGTAATCGACAAATGGCTCACAGAACGTCAAGAGCTGCTTGTGTTGTTCTGCCGTATTGCAGGCTTTTCACCGTACGAAAAGAAAGATCATGCCCTTCCTGATCAGCTGCAAATTCAAAACTTTTGCCAAATTCTGATGGATTACCTTTCTGCTGGCCATTTCGAAATTTACGACGACATTGCCAAAGCGTGTGAAGAAAAAGGTCCTGAGAGCCAAAAGCTGGCAAATGCCTTATACCCGCGCATTTCTGAAACCACAGATGTAGCACTCGACTTTAACGACAAATACGCAGAAGTTGACAAAGATGACTTGCTTGATGAGTTTGATAAAGACCTATCAATCTTAGGCGAAGCACTTGAACTGCGCTTTGAGCTAGAAGATGAGTTAATCGACAACTTATATTCTAATCACACCAGCTAACAGCTTAGTTACACAGCAGAGAAACACTCTCTGCTGAAGTGTTTTGCCTTGCCAAAAAGAATCATCTATTCCATTTCGTAACAAATATTTGAAATATTTTTTTCAATGCGATACTCATACTATAAAAACATGAGGCTCGCTATGAATAAACGGTCATTTTTAAAGTCACTTTCAATTCTTGCCGTTGGCGCAAGTCTGACATCAGCTCCTTTAATGGCGGCACAAAATGCTAGTACCCAAACATTAATTAAGCCAAAAGCGCTGGCAAAAGGCGGCACAATTGGGATATGTAGCCCGTCAGCTGCCACTGCTGAGCAGGCTGATATTTTATTAGCACAAGGCGTTATAGAAGCACTGGGTTACAAGGCTAAGCTTGCACCAAACATTTTAGCAAGACGTGGGCATTTAGCTGGCACTGATGCAATGCGAGCCGGCGACTTAAATAGTTTATTCAGCGACAAAGAGGTTGATGCCATTTTGTGTTTACGTGGCGGTTCAGGCGCTGCCCGTATTTTACCTTTGCTCGACTACGCAATGATCCGTAACAACCCAAAACCTCTAATGGGCTATTCAGATATTACCGCTCTTCACAATGCATTACTGTCTCAAGCTGGGTTAATCAGCTTTCATGGCCCAAATGCATCGAGTGACTGGAACCCGTTTCATGTCGCGCAATTTAAGAACATGTTCGAAGCGCGTAAGTTGATGCATTTCCAAAACTTACCAAAAGCCGATGATGAGCTTGTTAACACTCAGTACCTGACCCAAACGATCACATCAGGTAAAGCCTCTGGACGATTAATCGGCGGTAACTTAACAGTACTGACAGCCCTAGCAGGCTCGAATTATTTACCTGACTTTAATGGCGCAATTTTATTTTTAGAAGATATCGACGAAGCGCCATATCGAATTGACAGGATGATGAGCACACTAAAACTTATGGGCGCACTGGATAAGATTGCAGGCTTTGTATTTGGCGATTGTAATGACTGTAAGCCAGGCCGTGGTTATGGATCGTTAACCCTTGACGATATTTTTGCAGATTATATAAAACCACTGGGGATCCCTGCCTATCGTGGGGCTATGATTGGCCATATTAAGCGCCAATTTATCCTGCCTGTTGGCACTGTGGTTGAGCTTAATGCAGATAGTGGCACATTAAAAATGAAAGAAGCGGCATTTAGTTAATAAACTTAGCGCATAAAAAAAGGGCTAAAAAGCCCTTTTTTATTGAGTTAAATATTACTCAGCTGGTACAGCTTTGTCATCGCTTTGGATTTCAAGTAATTCTACTTCAAAAACAAGCGTTGAGTTTGCTGGGATCTTACCAAGATCACGCTCACCGTATGCAAGTTCAGATGGAATAGTGAACTTGTACTTAGAGCCAACTGGCATTAATTGTAAACCTTCAGTCCAACCTGGGATCACACGGTTAAGTGGGAAAGTAGTTGGTTCGTTACGTGAGTAAGAGCTATCGAACTCAGTACCGTCTAATAAAGTGCCTTTGTAGTGTACTTTAACAACGTCAGTTGCTACTGGCTTTTCGCCTTCACCTTCAGTGATCACTTCGTACTGTAGGCCAGACTCAGTTACTGTAACGCCTTCTTTTTTCGCGTTTTCAGCTAGGTATTTTTCGCCTTCAGCTTTGCTCTTTTCAGATTCTACTTTCGCTTTTTCTTGTTGTTTAGTGCGAATGCTTTGATCAAGCGCCGTTAACACTTCACGAATTTTTTCGTCATCAAGTTTAGCGTTACCCGCTAGTGCGTCTTCAAAACCACGCTTAAGAAGTGCTTCGTCTAGTTCAACACCTAGCGCTTTTTTATCAGCAAGGTCTTGGTTTAAGAAATTACCAACAGATGCACCAATACCGTATGCTTGTTGTTGAGCTTCAGTCTCTAGTTTAACTTCAGCTTGCTGTTCTTTTTTTGCTTCCTGATTACAAGCTGTAAGCGCTAAAACTGACGCTGCAATCAATGACAATTTAATCGTCTTTCTCATTTTATATCTCCGACACACTTTGCAGTTGTCAATTATTGTATTATTACTAGTTAAAGATTAACGACCTACATGGTAGGCTGCTTGTCTAATAACTAACGTCATGCTTATGCATGATCAGCGATTAGACTAACAACCTAGGCCTTCAACGAGACCTAGTCTAACCTCTCAATCACTAAGAGTTAAGGGGAAATACTCGTAATATGTCGATATTTCGTACTTTTTTGTATCTGCTCAGCCTTTGCTTAGTTGTAGCCTGCTCTGAGCAACATGAGCAATCAACTGCACGCTATGAGCATGCGGCTAAAGGTGCCTTCGCCAGTGCGCTGTCACACGATGGCAAATACAGCTTAATCTCATCAATACACCATGGGGTCGCACTGTGGGATAATCAACAACAGGTGCTAAAATACCAATGGTTTCAACAACAAAATCAAGATAGCTTGGTTCATACTGTTGCTATCTCTTACGACAATAGCCATGCAGTTACCGCTGAGAAGTCCACCTTTGCAGTGTGGGACATTGCCACGGGCAACAACACGGGTTATTACAAAATACACGCCTCAACAATTCGAGATATCGCGATAAGTAACCAAGGGCGCAGTGTGTTATATGGCCGCGCCGACGGTGTAGTCGTTTACCTCGACTTAGAGAGTGGCAGGCGCATAGAGTTCCTTGGCCACCAAGAAAAAGTCAATGTTGTTGATCTATCGCCTAACGGTCACTACGCCATTAGCGGCTCAAATGATTATGTTGCTTACTTTTGGGATACTCGCACAGGGCAAGTGATTCACCGCTTTAATCACCCAAGTCGCGTTACTCAAGTCGCCCTTGATCCACAAGGTCGTTACGCATTTACCGCAGACAGTATGAAGCAAGCAAATGTATGGCAACTGACTACAGGTGATCTTGTTAGCAAACTGGCGTATATTGCGCGTCAGAAAATTTTTACCGCCGTCCGTTTTAATGATGAAGGCACTTTAATTGCTACCGGTTCACCCAATCGATTGGTTGATTTATGGCAGCTAGAGTCAGGTAAAAAATTACAAACGTGGCAAGTGATTCCTCGTGAAGGAAGCCGCCCGAAATCAGCCGTGGTGTTAGATGTTGCGTTTACTGATAACAACCAAGCGTTATTAACCGAAAGCTCCAGCGGATTCGCTGAAAGTTTTAATCTAAGAGAATCAAATGAATACAATTGAAGATCGTCTAATGGAACTTGAAGCGAAAGTCGCTTTTCAAGATGAAACAATTGAAATATTAAACGATGAGCTTAAAGCGCACCAACAGCAGCTGGCTAAAATGAAACGCCAGACAGAGTTACTTGCAGAAAAGATCAAAGAAGCGCAGCAGCCATCTTTAATGTCACAAATGCAAGAGCCGCCACCGCCGCACTATTAATTAGGTAGTGATAGAGTAATTAGGTAGTGATAGAGCCGGGAATTAATCGCCCGGCTTAAATACACCAATCACTTGCTCAAATTGGCGTGTTGAGGCTTGCACTGCCTGCTCTGGTTGCGTCATTTTGTGGCCACACTGTACGCACTCCACTTTTTCCACATCATGTTCTTTATAAAGCATCATGGTATCCATGGCCTTACACTCAGGGCATGATGCGCCAGCAATAAAGCGTTTCTTTTGTCTCATAGATGATCTCCCGTGGCATGTAGGCGGCTATTTTAGCCTAATAATTCTCTGTTTGATACGATTGCGAAGGCTAATGTGATCCGTGTTATGATAGCGACAATTAAATCAATGCTGTGCAAGTAAACATTCATGATCCAAATTTCAGACATCGAACTTCTACGTGGTGGTAACGCCTTACTAAAAGGGGCCTCTGCAACCTTATTCCCAGAGCATAAAGTCGGCCTTGTTGGCGCTAATGGCTGTGGTAAATCAACGCTGTTCGCGCTATTAAAGTCTGAATTGCAACTCGATGCTGGTGAATGCCAAGTTCCTAAAGACTGGTCAATTGCTTCTGTGAAGCAAGAAACACCCGCGCTCGAAATCAGTGCCCTCGATTATGTATTACAAGGTCACCCTGAATATTACGCGCTAAGAATTGCGCTACGCGAAGCTGAGCAAAATAACGACGGCGATGCGCAGGCAAAAGCACATATTGGCCTAGAACATATTCAAGGCTATAGCATTGAGGCAAAAGCAGGTGAGCTATTACACGGTTTAGGTTTTAGTAATGAGCAAATAGACAACCCAGTGAGCGCCTTTTCTGGTGGCTGGCGTATGCGCTTAAACTTAGCACAAGCACTGATCCGTGATGCCGATTTATTACTGCTGGATGAGCCAACCAACCACTTAGATCTCGATGCGGTTTACTGGTTAGAACGCTTTTTACGTGCCTACACAGGCACTCTAGTGCTTATTTCACATGACCGAGAGTTCTTAGATGCCGTTGTTGACCAAATTTGGCACATAGACGCACAAAAAATAAATGTTTATAAAGGCAATTACTCGCAATTCGAACGCCAAAAAGCAGAGCGCTTATTACAACAACAAGCGATGTTCGAAAAGCAACAAGAGCAAATTGCTCACCTAGAAAAATTCATTACACGCTTCAAAGCAAAAGCCAGTAAGGCTAAGCAAGCACAAAGCCGCGTAAAAGCCCTAGAGCGTATGGAAAAGCTGGCCCCAGCCCATGTTGACTCACCCTTTGATTTTGAATTTGCTGAGCCAACAGCACTGCCAAACCCATTAATGACTCTCGACCAAGCCAAAGCAGGCTATGGCGACACCACCATTTTGCATAGCATCAAGCTAAACCTAGTGCCGGGTAGCCGTATTGCGCTGCTTGGCCGAAATGGTGCGGGTAAATCAACACTGATTAAATTATTAGCTGGCGATTTACAGCCTCAAGCAGGTGAAGTATTTCAGCATCAGGGCTTAAATATTGGTTACTTTGCGCAGCATCAACTCGAGTCACTCGATTTAAAAGCCAGTGCAGTGACCCATTTACAACGTTTAAATCCGCAAGCTCCAGAGCAATCATTGCGTGACTTTTTAGGTGGCTTTGCATTCTTTGGCGATAAAGCACTTGAGCCAGTTGCGCCATTTTCTGGCGGTGAAAAAGCACGTTTAGTACTAGCAATGCTGGTGTACCAAAAGCCAAACCTACTGTTACTGGATGAGCCAACCAACCACCTCGATTTAGAAATGCGCCATGCTTTAGTTATGGCGCTGCAAGGCTTTGAAGGCGCTATGGTGACTGTATCGCACGACCGTCATATGCTTAAAAATACCGCTGATGAGTATTACCTCGTTGATAACGGCGAAGTAACACAATTTGGTTATGACCTTGATGCCTATTACCAATGGCTACTCAATGCCAATAAAGAAGCCGCTAAAAGCCCTGAAGACAATGCCCCTAAAGCACATTCAAGCGTTAACCGCAAAGAGCAAAAGCGCTTAGAAGCTGAGTTCAGAAAGTCAGTGCAGCCGTTGAAAAAGCAAATCGAAAAGCTTGAAAAGCAACTTGATAAGTACTCTACAGAGCTTGGAGAAATCGAAAACGCACTTGCCGACAATGACTTATACTGTGATGAAAATAAAGCCAAACTGACAGAGCTACTCACTAAGCAAGCAAGCGTAACACCCAAGCTTAATGACGTTGAAGAAGAGCTGCTCATGGCACTTGAAGAGCTTGAAGAAAAAGAGCAGGCCTTTGCCGATGAAACCGCTTAACAGCGAACAGTTTTGGCAGTTTGCATGCAAGCTTTACAGCAAAGACGGCATGCAAACCAAGCTACTAGGCTATCAAGACCAGCAAGGCAAAAATGTTAACCTTTGCCTGCTGCTTTATTATCTTGATTCTTTAGAGCTGTCTGTAACCCCCTCTCAACTGAGTGAGCTTGAGTCATGCATTGCCGAATTTGACCAACAAGCTTTACAGCCCCTACGAGCCACTCGCGCCTACCTTAAAACCATTCAAAACGAGGTTTCAGACTATCCCACTATTCGCAAAGAGCTACTTAGTGCAGAACTAAAACTAGAAAAACAACAGCAACAATTACTGATAAACACAGCGAATACTATGATATTTACTCAATGTGAGAATACGGAGAATTTAAAAATTTATATTAGCTAGTTAGAGAGGATAAAGTTTAAAGGGGCGAGGTCAAGCCTATTTGCAGAATGGCTATTTGAGTTCATAAAAGAAAAGGTTTACATGGATTGTGTTGGGTTTCGCTTCGCTCAAACCAACCTACCCGAAGAATGAACAGGCCGAATGCTGAGCGAGACACCACACTAAACAACCCCACCGATCGAATCTGACGTCTGAAAGCTGACAGCTGATAGCTTTTTCACCCATAAAAAAAACCCGAGACTAAGCTCGGGTTTTCTTAATGCTTGATGCATTACTATAGTTGATTACTCAACGATAGTTGCAACAACACCAGCACCAACTGTACGGCCACCTTCACGGATAGCGAAGCGTAAACCTTCGTCCATTGGGAGTTTGAAGGCGGCAGATTAGCCTTTCACTCTAAGCTACTAAAAGCTTCCAGCTTTCTTACAGGCATTAAAAAAGGCCGCCTAGGCGACCTTTTTATAAGCTGTGAAGCTCTATCTGTTGATATTACTCAACGATAGTTGCAACAACACCAGCACCAACTGTACGGCCACCTTCACGGATAGCGAAGCGTAAACCTTCGTCCATCGCGAT